>NZ_JBEXYL010000001.1:213175-406216 GCF_040630895.1 Streptomyces sp. NPDC005728 | reverse complement strand
CGCTCGTGCGCGAAGTAGATCTCCGGCAGCTCGATGCCCTCACGGGCGATGTACTGCCACACATCCAACTCGGTCCAGTTGGACAGCGGGAAGACACGGACGTGCTCGCCCGGGGCGTGCCGGCCGTTGTACAGGTTCCACAACTCCGGGCGCTGACGGCGCGGGTCCCACTGCGAGAACTCGTCCCGCAGCGAGAACACCCGCTCCTTGGCCCGGGCCTTCTCCTCGTCACGGCGGCCGCCGCCGAACACCGCGTCGAACTTCTCGCTCTGGATCTTCTCCGTCAGCGGAAGCGTCTGCAGTGGGTTGCGGGTGCCGTCGGCACGTTCCTTGAGCACACCGCGGTCGATGTAGTCCTGTACGGAGGCCACATGGAGGCGCAGCCCATGTGCGGTCACCACACGGTCCCGGTACTCCAGCACCTCGGGGAAGTTGTGTCCCGTGTCCACATGGAGCAGCGAGAACGGGATCGTGGCCGGCGCGAACGCCTTCAGCGCGAGGTGCAGCATGACGATGGAGTCCTTGCCGCCGGAGAACAGGATCACCGGGTTCTCGAACTCGCCCGCCACCTCGCGGAAGATGTGCACCGCCTCGGACTCCAGCGCGTCCAGGTGCGAGAGGGCGTACGGGCTGGACGTTTCCTCATGGTCGCCGTGCACGGAAACGACGGTCGTCATGCCAGTCCCCTTTCGCTGAGCGCGGCGTACACCGACGCCGCGGACTCCTGCACCGTCTGGTTCTGGGACTCGATCCGCAGATCGGGCGTCTCGGGCTCCTCGTACGGATCGTCGACCCCGGTCAGCCCAGTGAGCCGGCCCGCAGCCTGCTTGGCGTACAGGCCCTTCACATCGCGTACCGAGCACACCTCGACCGGGGTGGCCACGTGCACCTCGACGTACGCCGTGCTGTTCTCCTCGTGGCGCTTGCGCACCGCGTCCCGGCTGTCCGCGTAGGGGGCGATCACGGGGACGAGCGCCGTGACGCCGTTGCGGGCCAGCAGTTCGGCGACGAAGCCGATGCGCTGCACGTTGGTGTGCCGGTCCTCGCGGCTGAAGCCGAGGCCCGCCGAGATGAACTCGCGGATCTCGTCTCCGTCGAGCACCTCGACGCGCCGGCCCTCGGCCCGCAGCAGGCCGGCCAGCTCGTACGCGATGGTGGTCTTGCCGGCGCTCGGCAGACCCGTGAGCCAGACGGTGGCTCCGGTGGTCACGTGGTTCTCCTGAATCTGGTCGTTCGTCATCCGTGCAGTCCGCACTCGGTCTTGGCCCGGCCCGCCCAGCGGCCGGCGCGCGCATCCTCGCCCTCCAGAACCCTGCGGGTGCACGGGGCACAGCCGATGGAGGCGTAGCCGTCCATCAGCAACGGGTTGGTCAGGACGCCGTGTTCGGCGACGTAGGCGTCCACGTCGTCCTGGGTCCAGCGGGCGATCGGGGAGACCTTGACCTTCTGCCGCTTCTCGTCCCAGCCGACCACCGGGGTGTTCGCCCGGGTCGGGGACTCGTCGCGGCGCAGGCCGGTCGCCCACGCCCGGTAGCCCTTCAGGCCCTCCTCCAGCGGCTGGACCTTGCGCAGCTTGCAGCACAGGTCGGGGTCGCGGTCGTGCAGCTTCGGGCCGTACTCCGCGTCCTGCTCGGCGACCGTCTGCCTCGGCGTGAGGGTGATGACGTTGACGTCCATCACGGCCTCGACGGCGTCCCGGGTGCCGATGGTCTCCGGGAAGTGGTAGCCGGTGTCGAGGAAGACGACGTCGACGCCCTTCTGTACACGGGAGGCCAGATGGGCGACCACGGCGTCCTCCATCGAGGAGGTGACGCAGAACTGCTCGCCGAAGGTGTCCACCGCCCACTGGAGGATCTCCAGGGCGGAGGCGTCCTCCAGGTCACGGCCCGCCTGCTCGGCGAGCTGCTTCAACTCCTCGCTCGTACGCTCTTCCTGAGCCGTCGTCATGTACGGTCATCCCCTCCGTTGTCGGCTCGCTGAAATCCCCGGGCGAGCAGCCCGAGGAACTTCAGCTGGAATGCGCGGTTGCACGACCCGCATTCCCAGGCACCGTGGCCCTGATCGCTCGGACGCAGGTCCTCGTCACCGCAGTAGGGGCAGTAGAAAGGCGCGGCCCGCTCGGTCACGACAGGGCCTCCTCGGAAGCGCGCGCCGCCCAGGTCGCGAACCGCTCCCCGTCCTCGCGCTCCGCCTGGTAGCGCTTGAGGACCCGCTCGACGTAGTCGGGCAGCTCCTCCGAGGTGACCTTCAGGCCGCGGACCTTGCGGCCGAAGCCCGGCTCCAGGCCCAGTGCGCCGCCGAGGTGCACCTGGAAGCCCTCGACCTGCTCGCCCTTGTCGTCGAGGACCAGCTGGCCCTTGAGACCGATGTCCGCGACCTGGATACGGGCACAGGCGTTCGGGCAGCCGTTGACGTTGATGGTGATCGGCTCGTCGAAGTCCGGGATGCGGCGCTCGAGTTCGTCGATCAGAGAGATGCCGCGCGCCTTGGTCTCCACGATGGCGAGCTTGCAGAACTCGATGCCGGTGCAGGCCATGGTGCCGCGCCGGAACGGGGACGGACTGACGCTGAGGTCCAGCGCCTCGAGACCGGCCACCAGGGACTCGACCTGTGCCTCCTCGAGGTCGAGCACGATCATCTTCTGCTCGACGGTGGTGCGGACCCGGCCCGAGCCGTGCGCCTCGGCGACATCGGCGATCTTGGCCAGCAGCGTGCCGTCGACCCGGCCGACGCGCGGCGCGAAACCGACGTAGAACCGGCCGTCCTGCTGCCGGTGCACGCCGACGTGGTCGCGCCAGCGCTCCACGGGCTGCGCGGGCGCCGGGCCGTCGGCCAGCTTCCGCTTCAGGTACTCGTCCTCCAGCACCTGACGGAACTTCTCCGCGCCCCAGTCGGCGACCAGGAACTTCAGCCGGGCACGGGTGCGCAGACGCCGGTAGCCGTAGTCGCGGAAGATCGAGATGACGCCCTCGTAGACGTCCGGGACCTCGTCCAGCGGAACCCAGGCGCCGAGCCGCACACCGATCTTCGGGTTGGTGGACAGGCCGCCGCCGACCCAAAGGTCGAAGCCGGGGCCGTGCTCGGGGTGGTCGACGCCGACGAACGCGACGTCGTTGATCTCGTGCGCCACGTCCAGCAGCGGCGAGCCGGAGACCGCGGACTTGAACTTGCGGGGCAGGTTCGAGAACGCCTTGTTGCCGACGATCCGGCGGTGGATCTCCTCGACGGCCGGGGTGCCGTCGATGATCTCGTCCGCGGCGATGCCGGCGACCGGAGAACCGAGGATCACACGGGGCGTGTCGCCGCAGGCCTCGGTGGTGGACAGGCCGACCGCCTCCAGCCGGTCCCAGATCTCCGGTACGTCCTCGATCCGGATCCAGTGCAGCTGGATGTTCTGCCGGTCGGTGATGTCCGCGGTGCCGCGCGCGAACTCCTGCGAGATCTCGCCGATCACCCGCAGCTGCTCCGTCGACAGCCGCCCGCCGTCGATCCGCACCCGCAGCATGAAGTACTTGTCGTCCAGCTCTTCCGGCTCCAGAATGGCCGTCTTGCCGCCGTCGATCCCGGGACGGCGCTGGGTGTACAGCCCCCACCAGCGCATCCGCCCGCGCAGGTCGTTCGGGTCGATGGAGTCGAAGCCGCGCTTGGAGTAGATCGTCTCAATGCGTGTCCGCACATTGAGACCGTCGTCATCCTTCTTGAACTGTTCGTTGCCGTTGAGCGGGGTGAAGTGACCCACGGCCCACTGACCCTCACCGCGGTGACGACTCACCTTGCGGCGGGGCGCGGACGCGGCGGGGTTCTGCGGGTTGGCGGCCATGGTTTTTACGTCCTTCGGACAGGCGGAAAGCGGCTCTGACCTGCACATACATGCGCACGCGCGCATGCGTGCGCATCCTTGCGCAGCAGGAATGAGGTACGGGGAGGTCGGCGGGTGCTGGTGCGGTCAGCTCGCCGGACAGATGGCGCTGGACATGCGGCCGAGGTCGACGTGCCGCCGACTCACCAAGGCAATTCCAGTTCCAGACATGACGGAAGCGTGTCACGGGGATCTCTGGCCAGTCCACTGTCATCCGCATATTGGACATGGGTGTCTCGAATGCCGGAACACTGTGATGTGGGTCTCGCGAGCTGGGTCCGAACCGGGGACATCCGGACCATCCCACCCCTATCCTGCCGATTCAGGGACTGCGGCGGCGAACGGGGGACGGCCGTGGGGGACCAGGTGCGGCAGTGGCTGCCGGTGGCGGGCGCCTTCGTCCTGGGGGTGCTGGTCCTCAAACTCAAGGACTGGTTCAAGCGCCTGGTGGACAAGGCGGCGGCCGCACTCTACCGGCGCCTCGCCGGCAGCGCCCTGCTCCGCCGGACGGCTCTGCGCCGCTACACGGTCAAGACGCACGAACGGAACCGGAGCTTCTCCGTCTCCTTCCGGCCGGACGAGAACCAGGCCATGGACATGGCGTCCGTGTACGTCCCGCTGCGCACCGCCACCGGCTTCGGCGCCGAACAGCGGGAGGCCGCGGTCTCGCTGGACGAGTCCCGCCAGGCGGTGGTGCTCGGCGTACCGGGCGCGGGCAAGACGATGCTCCTCAGGCACACCGTGCTGGCCTGGGCGCGCGAGCGCTACCGCCCCGACCTGCCACCCTGCCGTGCCTGGTACGACCCGCGGCGCAGACACCGCGTGGACCTGGGCGCGCCGACCGACATCCCGGTGCTGCTCTCGCTCCACTCCGTCGACCTGGACGCGGGCGACATCACCGCGCACATCGTCAACCACTTCGCCGACCACGACTTCCCCAACGCCCGCACCTGGGTGGAGCGAGCCCTCACCGAAGGCCGGCTGGCGGTGTACTTCGACGGCCTGGACGAGGTCCCCACGGCCCAGCGGCCGAGGGTCGCCGCCGAGATCAGACGCTTCATGCGGGTGCACGACCGCTGCCGTGCCGTGGTGACCTGCCGGGTGGCCGTGTACCGGGGCGAGTTCGCGGAGGAGGCCGTACCGGTCCTCCTGGTGGAGGAGTTCGACGACCGCCTGATCCAGCGCTTCCTCCACGGCTGGCCCTGGCCGCGTGAGCTGGCGGCGGACACGGTGGAGCAGCTGCTGGGCGCTCTGCGCGACACCCCCCAGCTGAAGCCGCTGGCCCGCAACCCGCTGCTCCTCACGATGATCGCCCACCTCTACAGCTACGAGTACGCCGGCACCGACCAGGTGCTGCCCCACAACCGCGCCGACTTCTACAACGAGGTCACGGTGAGCCTGCTGCGGGACCGCGACCGGGACAAGGTGCGGCGTTTCCCGCCGACGCTGAAGCGGGCGATCCTGCAACAGCTCGGCCTGGCCGCGCAGAGTGTGCCGTCGGACGCGTACGACCGCCTGGCGATGCCGTACGAGAAGGTACGGCGGGAGGTCGGGGCCGTCCTGGAACGCTACGGCCGTCCCCCGGACGAGACGGACGAGGTGCTGGCGGAGATCGTCGACCGCAGTGGCCTCCTGCTGGTCATCGACAACGGCGAGCGCTACCAGTTCGCCCATCTGACCCTCCAGGAGTACCTGGCGGCGACGGCCCTCCAGGCCGATGTCCTGCTGGACCGGTACCGCCGCGACCCCCATGTCTGGCGCGAGGTCGTCCGTCTGTGGTGCGGAGCCGAACCCCGCGACTGCACTCCGCTGGTCCGGGAGATCCTCGCGCTCGACCCCCTGCTGGCCTTCCAGTGCCTGGCAGACGCCCAGCTGATCGACGACGCCCTGGCGGACGAGATCATCGCCCACTTCCACGCCCTGCTGGGAGACGAGTCGGCCTTTCTGGAGCAGGACGCGGTGGTGGCGGCGTACGGGGTGGTGGCGGCGCAGCGGCGGGCGCGGGGTGCCGCGGTGTTCGAGTGGCTGTGCGCGGCGGCCTGGGATGCGTCGAACCCCGGGCGGTCGCACATGGCGGTACGGGCGCTGGCGGCGACGAACGTGCTGAAGGCGGCGCGGTTCCTGGTGGAGAGGATGACGGAGCTGCCGGGCGCGGAGGAGGCCCTGGTGGCGATGGGGGATCTGGCGGTGCCGGCGCTGGAGGAGGGGTGGACCGGCGCTACGAGGCAAGTGGCCTGGGTGCTGTGGCGCTTGCGTACGGAGAAGGCGACGCTCGTGCTGTGGCGCGGCCTGACGACCCGTGGCACTGTCGAGAACGGACTTGTGGCCGCGTTCCTCGCCGACCTGTTGCGTGACCGCGGGCTCGAAGAGGTGCTCCGCGGTGCGCGCATCACGCCGACCGGAGCTGTCTTCGACTGGGTGTGGAAGCCCTTCGCACGCCGTGGCGACGAGCCGATGACGAGCGTGGCCGGCACGTTGGCGTTCTTCCTCTCGAGCTTCGCCCGTGGCCAGGAGCCCCTCCCCGACCACGTCCGGCCCGACCCCCGGATTCTCGTCCCGCTCGTCCTCGTGGATGAGGAGGCCGACAACCCCAGTGGGATCGACCCGACCGGTCGGTGGGTGCGGCTGCTGAGCGACGCGGCGGAGGAGGATCCGGACGAGCAGCGGGCCGAACGGCTCGTCGTTGTGGAGGAGATGATCGCAGCCGGCGCACTGCCTCGCTGGCGCGGACGGCTGATCGACTGGATGCCACCCCAGGACGCCCGGCACACACTGCAGGAACTGCTGGCCTCCGGCTGTCTCACGAAGGCCATGTGGGAGCAGTGCGTGGACGAACTGGCCTACCGCAACAAGTCGAGCATGTGGGCTCGCATCGCGTTGGCGGTCGGGCTGGGAGGAGCCTTGT
Organism: Streptomyces sp. NPDC005728; assembly: GCF_040630895.1. Taxonomy (NCBI): domain Bacteria; kingdom Bacillati; phylum Actinomycetota; class Actinomycetes; order Kitasatosporales; family Streptomycetaceae; genus Streptomyces; species Streptomyces sp. NPDC005728. Next base: position 399,452 of record NZ_JBEXYL010000001.1, on the reverse strand, counting down.
TCAGTGCCGTCGCCCCCCTGTTCAGCTGGCGTCAGTGGAAGGTGACCCCTGATTGGATCGTGCCGACGGCCAGTCTGTCCCTGGCGCTCGCCGGCCTGACCCTGGCCGTCCTGCCTTTGGCGGCCAAGGACAGGCGGATCGGCAGTCGCTTCATGAACGGGTGGCTGTCGTGCACGGTACTCAGCGGCGTCGTCCCCACCTTCTTCGCCCCGTCGGCGCTGCTCGGCGGCTGGACCGTCACGGCCGTGGCGGCCCTTCCGATCGTGACCATGGGCGTTGCCATGCGCGTGGAATCCCGACAGGCGCGTACCACCGTCGGGTGGCAGCTACTGCGCTTCGTCGAGGCCCTCGCCGCCCCCTACGCCCCCGGCCAGGGCCCCGGCGCGGCCGCCTCCGGCTCCAGTTCCACCTTCGTGTCGAACAGCCTGAACCCCCGCCGCAGATAGTTGTCCATCGCGAACTCGCCGTCCTTGCTGCACGTGTGCAGCCAGACCCGCTTCGTCGGCGTCCGCTCGGGAAAGCGCTCGGCCAGGTCCCAGGCGCGGGCCGTGCCGTACGCCAGCAGGTGGCCGCCGATGCGACGGCCGCGGAAGGCGGGGATCAGGCCGAAGTAGCCGATCTCGACGACACCGTCGTCCTGCGGGTCCAGCTCGACGTATCCGGCGGGGGTGCCGCGGTCGTAGGCCACCCAGGTCTCCACACCGGGACGGTCCAGGTGCTCCTGCCACTGGGTGTAGGTCCAGCCGAGGCGGTCCGTCCAGCGGATGTCACCGCCGACCGAGGCGTACAGGAAGCGGCTGAACTCAGGGGAGGGGACCTCGGCGCGCACGATCCGGACGTCGCCGTCGGGGGCGGCCGCCGGCAGGAGGTCGGCCGAGGAGGTCTGCTCCAGGGACCAGGTGGTGACAGGGACGCTGCTCATGCGGGCCAGGGAATCATCCCGCCCGGCGGTCTGTCGATCGACCAGGTCACGCGGGCTCAGCCCACGGACCGGTCGAGCACCGCCAGGGGCACCGCGAACAGCATCCGGTCCGACACGGACCAGACCTCGCCCGTCTCCTGCCAGTAGGAGAGGGAGCCCGCGGACCGGGCCCAGCAGCGGTGGGAGGCGTCCGAGCCGCAGTGCGCCGCCTTCGCGTCCTCGGTGTCCTGTCGCCACAGTCCGCCGTGGCCGTCCCCGGAGCCGGACAGGCGTCCCACATACCAGGACGGAGCGGCCGACCCGGCCTGCGGGTACGACAGCACGCCCCGGATCCCGGACGCCCGGGTGCGGTAGGCCTCGACCGCGTCCACCCGGCCGGTGGCGTCGGCGGCGAGCAGGCCGCCGCGCGCGGGGTCGGTGCTGAACGCGTACCGCCACAGCCGCGCGTGCCGGTCGCTGCCGGGGGCGGTCCACTCGCCGGCGACCAGGCTGTCGGGCGCCGTGCCGCGGTCCAGGGAGAGGGCGGCCGGGCAGGGCGGGCCCGAGGTGGTGCAGCGGCCTGCGGAGAAGCGGTAGGAGCCGACCGCGGGCATCACGTATCGGTAGCCGTCGGCGGACCAGCCGCCGGGCACCCGGCCGATCGCGGGCGCGTCCACCGTGGTGCGCTGGATGCGGTCGAGGTCGTAGACGTAGAGCGCGTCGGCGCTGCCGGTCGTGGTGGTGACCAGCAGCTTGTTCTGGTACCAGACCATGCCGGAGATGCGGGAGGCCAGGCCGCGGTAGTCGTCGCCGCCGTCGACCGGCACCACCAGGAGTACCCAGCGGTAGACGGGGTGGTCGGGGTCGTCCGCGTCGACGAAGGCGACCCTGGCAAGGCCCCGCTCGGCGGTGTCGCCGGTGGTGGTGCTGTGGGTCGAGCCGGTGAGGATCACCCGGTGGGTGCCCCAGACACCGTCCTCGTCGGCGTCCCCGGAGGTGGTCACCGAGGCCGGCTGCCAGGCGGTGCCGGCGCCGTCGGCCGGGTCCCAGCAGTAGGCGCGGGTGGCGGCGGGAGAGACCGGCAGGGACGCGCGGTCCTCGGAGGTGCAGTCGGCGCCCTCGTGCAGCGTGCGGTCGGCGCTCCGCAGGACCGTGTCCACGCCGACCGGCCGGCCCATGGACGCGGCGAGCCGGTTCAGCGTGGAGTCCGGCATCAGGTGCTCCTGGAGCCGCAGCGGGCCGGTGTCCGCCCGGGAGGTCAACGGCTTGAGCGGGCCCGGGTTCTCGGCGACCGTGGCCTGCGAGGCGCTGATCAGCGTGGCGGCCGCGGTGAGTGCCAGCGCGGTCCCGGCGAGGACCGCGCGCAGGGCAGCGCCCCGTCTGCGCCTGCGATGTCTGCCGCGATGCTTCATGTCTCCTCCCGAGGCGGGCCAACTGCGCCTGGTGGTCCGTACGTTGACCGAGGAGCAGGTGGGGAGGCCCGTAGGGATGCTACGGCAGTAACGGGCGTCGCCGGGCCAAGACCCGCAAATATGCGGAAGACACCTGCGCGGAAGTCACCCGCAGGGAGCGGGCGGTGCCCCGCCCCGTCAGTCGGCGCCCCTTGTCGCCCTGCGTCGCGCCACCGCCGGTGCCGTCGACTGGGGCAGCAGGTCACGGGGGTTGTCGGGCAGGAGGACCTCGACCTCCGTACCCTCGCAGAAACGATACGGCCGGTGTTGCAGAAGGTCCCCGAGGTATCGGCGAATTCTGGACATTTCAGCCCTTACGGTTACCGTTCTGGTGGGATCTCCGAACAGATCCTCGGCGAGTCCCGCCGCGCCCCGCCCCGCGCGGTGCTCGGCCAGCAGGTAGAGCAACTCGGCGTGCCGGGGACTGAGTTCGCGGGACCAGGAGCCGGTCGCACCGGCCACGGTCACCGAGGTGCGGCCCGCCCGGCTCAGGTCCAGCACGATCCGGCCGGCGGCGGCCGCCGCCGGCTCGTCGGCCACCCGCAGCAGCCAGCCCCCGGCCAGCGGCTCCACCGCGCAGGTGCCGAGCGCGGGCAGCCACCGGTGGCCCGGCGTCAGCGACTTGGGCAGGGCCAGCCGGCGCACGTACGGCATCCCGGTCACGGCCGCCGCCCAGCCGTCCCGGTCCACCACCAGCGCCCGCCCGTCCAGCCGGGCCAGCACCGGCGCGGCCACCGTGCGCAGCCGCTCCAGCGAGGCCGTGTGCAGCTCCCGCAGCCGGGCCTCGGCGAGTTTGGCCACCGAGTCCACCCAGGCGAGGGTCGCCGGATGCATGGTCTCCAGCGGGCCGCTCACGTCGACCACCCCGATGAGCCGGTCGTCCCTGGGATCGGTGATCGGGGCGCCCGTGCAGGTCCAGGAGGCGTGCGAGCGGACGAAGTGCTCGGCGGCGAAGACCTGCACCGGCCGCCGTACGACCGCCGGAGTGCCCACGCCGTTGGTACCGACGACGTCTTCCCGCCAGTCCGCGCCGAGTTCGAAGCCGAGTCCGTCGGCCTTGCGCAGCACCTGCGGGGATCCCTCCCGCCACAGCACGCGTCCCTCGGCATCCGCCACCACCATGATGTGCTGGGCGACGTCCGCGACCGAAAGCAGTCCCTGGCGCAGCACCGGCAGGACGTGTCTGAGCGGCGACTCCTCACGTCTGCGCCGCACTTCGTCGGCGGGCAGCAGCCGGGATCTGAAGTCGTGGTCGGGGTCGACGCCGCTGCGCAGCATCCGTCCCCAGGACTGCTCGATCACCGGCCGGGGCGCGATCCGCGCACGTTGTCCGGCGAGCGTCGCCTCGCGCAGCTCGCTCAGCATCCGCGCCGCCTGTGCCGCGTCCACGGCGGCCAGGCGCGCCACGTTCATCGGCGGGTTCACCACTGGGGTCCTCCCGGGAAAGGCGTCGAACACACTTGTCAAGCCGTCCGGGCGGCGGTTTCCGGCCCGACTCCTACTCCCATACTGCCGTTCGGCGCATGCCGGAGGCACACAGTCCGCGCACAGTCACCGATAAGTTGCAACCCCCTGCAACCCTGGTGAATGGCGGGAGGCTGGCTGAGACTTGACCACGGCGCCGCCTCCGGGCGGCGTTCCTGGCCTTCAACGGGCCCATGAGGCGGGGGTGGTGCCGTGTCGGCGCAGCACCACCCCTTGCCGCCGGCGGTCCGACAAGGCGCTCCGGGGGCTGTCACGTGCCGGAAGAACGGACCCCTAGGACAGCGGTCGTGCCCGGTCCACCACAGATGCCAGGTCCAGGCCCGTCGGCAGGGTGCCGAAGGCCGCGCCCCGGTCGCCGCCGAGCCGGGAGGCGCAGAACGCGTCGGCGACCTCCGGGGGCGCGTATCGCACCAGGAGTGAACCCTGGAGCACCAGTGCGAGGCGCTCGACCAGCCGCCGGGCCCGGCCTTCGATGCCGTCCAGGTCGGCGAGTTCGGTGAACAGGTCCTTCACCGCCCGGTCCAGCCGGTGGTCGGCACCGTGCGCCCGCCCGATCTCGGTGAGACAGGCGTCCAACGCGCCCGGCTCGCGCTGCAGCGCCCGCAGCACGTCCAGCGCCTGCACGTTGCCCGCGCCCTCCCAGACGGAGTTCAGCGGTGACTCGCGCACCAGCCGGGGCAGCCCCGACTCCTCGACGTACCCGTTGCCGCCCAGGCACTCGGCGGCCTCCACCGCCACCGGCGCACACCGCTTGGTGATCCAGTACTTGGCGGCCGGCACCGCGAGCCGCAGGAAGGCGCGCTCCTGCTCGCCCCCGTCGTCGTAGGCGGCCGCGAGCCTGAGGGCCAGCGCGGTCGCGGCCTCGGACTCCAGCGCGAGATCGGCCAGCACGTTGCGCATCAGGGGCTTGTCGGCCAGCCTGCCGCCGAACGCCTCCCGGTACGTGCAGTGGTGGACTGCCTGCGCCACCGCCTGCCGCATCAGGCCCGCGGAGCCGAGCGCGCAGTCCAGCCGGGTCGCGGCGACCATCTCGATGATGGTCCGCACCCCGCGGCCCTCCTCGCCGACCCGGCGCGCCCAGGTGCCGGCGAACTCGACCTCGGCGGAGGCGTTGGACCGGTTGCCCAGCTTGTCCTTGAGCCGCTGGATCAGGAACACGTTGCGGGTGCCGTCCTCGAGGACGCGCGGGACGAGGAAACAGGTGAGCCCGCCGGGGGCCTGGGCCAGCACCAGGAAGCCGTCCGACATCGGCGCCGAGCAGAACCACTTGTGCCCGGTCAGTGTGTACGTCCCGGCCTCGGCGAGCGGCCGGGCCTCGGTCGTGTTCGCCCGTACGTCGCTGCCGCCCTGCTTCTCGGTCATGCCCATGCCGAAGAGGGCGCTGGTCTTCTGCGCGGCGGGCCGCAGCTCGCGGTCGTAGATCGTGGACGTCAGCCGCGGCTCCCATTCGGCCGCGAGGCCAGGGTCGGCCCGCAGCGCGGGCACGGCCGCGTGGGTCATCGACAGCGGGCAGCAGTTGCCCGCCTCGACCTGCGTCCAGACCAGGAACCCCGCCGCCCGGCGCACATGCCCGGCCGGGCGCGTCCAGGCGCCGGTCAGCCCCGCCCCGACCCCCTTGCCGAGCAGCCGGTGCCAGGACGGATGGAAGTCGACCTCGTCGATCCGGCGGCCGTACCGGTCGTGCGTGCGCAGCCGCGGCGGGTGCTCGTTCGCCTGCACCCCCCACTCCTGGACCTGCGCCGAGCCCGCGGCCCGGCCCAGCAGGGACAGCTCGCGGCGCACCTCCTCCAGCACATCCGGACCGGTGTGCCGCTCGACCGCCTCCACGAGGGCCCGGTCGGCGGTGAACAGGTCGTACCCCGCCAGCGGCGGCGGCTGGTTCGTCACGGTGTGGGTGGAGTTGCCTGCCATGATGGCGAACCTATCTGGGAGCGCGCCGATGCCGGCTTCCAGCGTCGCACAGCACCGCCTGCGGGCGCGTCACTCCCCGCGGCGGGCCCCGGAAGGTGAGGGCGGTCCGCTGCGGCGGATACCGTTAGGTCGTGCAGCCAGGAAGTGAAACCCCCGAGCGGCCCGCCGGCCGGCTCCACCGGGCCCGAGCCCTCTACCGGAACGTCTCCAAGCGCAGGACCGCCTGGCTGCTGCTCAAGGACACCGTCAACTCCTGCATGGAGTACCGCATCCTGGGCCTGGCGGCCGAGGCGGCGTTCTTCACGCTGCTGTCGGTGCCGCCGCTGCTGCTGAGCCTCATCGGCCTCCTCGGCTACGTGGACGCCTGGACGGGCGCGGACACCATCGCGAGCCTGGAGAGCAACCTCCTGGAGGCGTCCCGCACGGTCCTGTCGGACAAGGGCGTGAAGGAGATCGCCGAGCCGATCCTGCACGACGTGATGAAGGGCGGCCGGCCGGACATCATCTCCATCGGCTTCCTGTTCGCCCTGTGGTCGGGCTCCCGCGCGGTGAACGTCTTCATCGACACGATCACCGTCATGTACGGCCTGGACGGCGTCCGCGGCATCGTCAAGACCCGGATGATGTCCTTCCTGCTGTTCATCGTGGCCCTGCTGATCGGCTCGGTCGCACTGCCGCTGATGGTGGCCGGTCCGGACGCGGTGGTGCGGATCGTGCCCTGGTCGGAGACGGTCGTCCAGGTCCTGTACTGGCCGGTCGTCATCGTGCTGTCCATCGTCTTCCTGACGACCCTGTACCACGTGTCCGTGCCCGTCCGCTCCCCGTGGATCGAGGACGTGCCCGGCGCCCTGGTCGCCCTCGCCATGTGGGTCCTCGGCAGCTTCCTCCTGCGGATCTACCTGACCAACACCATCGAGGGCGCAACGATCTACGGCTCCCTGGCCGCCTCCGTCGCCGTCCTCCTCTGGATCGGCGTGTCGGCCTTCGCCGTGCTCGTCGGCGCCGCCGTGAACGCTGCCATCGACCGGGTCTGGCCGGCCGCCGCCACGGCCGCCGCCCGTGCGGCCAACGAGCGGCTGCGCGAGGCGGAGGTCGTCGAGTACGTCGCCCGGGTCGCCGCCGCCCGCGAGGCCGACCCCGACGACCCGGACATGCCGTCCGAGTTCCCGGAGCGCTGGTCCCGCTTCCTGCCCCCGGAGGACGTCACGGCCCGCCTGCGCACCCACGCGAAGAACCCCCACCACCACGCGCACAAGGCGCACGGGGACACGCCGCCGAAGTAACGCCGCCCGCTGCCCGACGGCGGATGCCGACGGCCGGCACCCGTGCCACGGCCACTCGCCCGGCCCACTCACGGCTTCCATGTGCCCGCCGGCGCCGCCTCCCGCACGAAGTCACCGAAGTCCCGCGGCTCGCGGCCCAGCACCTGCCGTACCCCGTCCGACACGTACGCGTTCCGGCCGTCGAGCAGGGAAGCGAAGACGTCCGTCAGGAACTCCGCCTCCTCGGTCGGCACCCCGAACCCGGCCAGCCGCTCGCCGTACTCCCGCACCGGCACCGCCCGGTACGACAGCTCGCGCCCCGTCGCCGCCGCGATCTCCGCGACCGCCTCACCGAAGCTCAGCAGCCGCGCCCCCGAGACCTCCAACACCTGTCCGACGTACCGGTCGCCCGCGGCGAGCGCCACCACCACCACGTCCGCGATGTCCCGCACGTCGACGAACGGCTCCCGCACCGCCCCCGCCGGGAACACCAGCTCCCCGTACTCCCGCAGCTCCGCCACCAGAGGGCCCTCGCTGAAGTTCTGCGAGAACCAGGCAGCTCGTACGATCGTCCAGTCCGCTCCCGACGCGCGCAGCGCCTCCTCGGCGGGACCCGCCTGCTCCTCGCCCCGCGCCGACAGCAGCACCAGCCGCCGCACCCCCAGCCCGACCGCCTCGCGGGCCAGGTCCCCGACCGCGTCCGCCGCGTCCGGCGCCCCCACGTCCGAGGGGTACACCAGATAGGCCGCGTCGGCGCCGCGCAGCACCTGAGCCCATGTCGACCGGTCCCGCCAGTCGAAGCCCCGCGCCCGCGAGGCCGCCCGGACCGTCATCCCGGCCGCCCGCGCCGCCTCGGCGACCCGTCCGCCCGTACGACCGGACGCGCCGGTCACCACCACCGTCAACCCGTGTGTCCTGCCCGTGTTCTGCGTCATGCCGCCAGTCAACTGCGGCCCCGGGCAAGGGACCATCGCCGAACGGCTCACTCCCATACGCGCGCGTCTACGCTGACCCCCATGGACCCCCTTGCAGGCCTGCTGGAAGGCCCCCGCGCGCGTGGCGCCTTCATGATCCGGGCATGCTTCGAGCCGCCCTGGGCGGTGCGTGTGGAGGACCGGGCCCCGCTGACGGTGATGCTGATGGCCCGGGGAGACGCCTGGATCACCCCCGACGGCGGCGGCGAGCGGGTGCGGCTGCGCCCCGGAGACCTGGCGATCGCACGCGGCCCCGAACCGTACACCTGCGGCGACACCCCCGGCACCGCCCCGCAGGCGCTGATCCTGCCCGGCGGCGAGTGCCGCTACCCCGACGGCAGCTCCCTGAACGGTTCCATGGACCTCGGCGTGCGCACCTGGGGCGACCGCCCGGACGCCCCGATCGTGATGCTGATCGGCACCTACCTGATGCAGGGCGAGATCAGCGGCCGCCTGCTGGACGCCCTGCCCCCGCTGCTGACCCTCCCGGCCGAGGTGTGGAAGTGCCCGCTCACCCCGCTGCTCACGGAGGAGATCGTCCGTGACGAGCCCGGCCAGGAGGTGGTCCTGGACCGACTGCTGGACCTGCTGGTCATCAGCGCGCTGCGAGCCTGGTTCTCCCGCCCCGAGGCGGCCGCACCCGCCTGGTACCGGGCCCTCGGCGATCCGGTCGTGGGCCGCGCCCTGCGCCTGATCCAGGACGACCCGGCCCACCCCTGGACGGTGTCCGCGCTGGCGGCCAGGGCCGGGGTGTCCCGCGCGGCCCTGGCCCGCCGCTTCACCGACCTGGTCGGCGAACCCCCGATGGCCTACCTCACCGCCTGGCGCCTCGCCCTGGCCGCCGACCGGCTCCGTGACACCGAGGACACCCTCGCCGCCATCGCCCGCCGGGTCGGCTACGGCAGCGCCTTCGCCCTCTCCAGCGCCTTCAAACGGGCGTACGGGGTCAGCCCGCAGGAGCACCGCACGCGGGCGGCGTAGCCTGGCGTACGTGTACGAGGAGCGCCCGTCCCGGCTGACCGGCGCGGTGGTGTGGCAGCGCACCGCGGAGGACCCCGCGGTCCGGCCGGTGCTGCCCGACGGCTGCATGGACCTGCTGTTCAGCGAGGGCCGGCTGCTGGTCGCCGGGCCCGACACCCGTGCGTACGTCCCCGAGGGCCCGCCCCGGGCCTGGGCGGGCATCCGCTTCTTCCCCGGCACCGCGCCCGCCCTGCTCGGCGTACCGGCACACGAACTGCGCGACGCACGCGTCGAGTTGGCCGACCTGTGGCCCGCCGCCCGGGTGCGACGGCTGCGCACCCGCGTCGAGGCGGCCCCCGACCCGGCGACGGCCCTGGAGGGCATCGCCCTGGACCGGGCCGCACAGGCGGCACCGGCCCTCGACCCGCTCCTGCACCGCCTGGTGGCCTGCCTGGACGCGGGCCGCCCGGTCGCGGCGACGGCCGTCGAACTCGGCATCGGTGCCCGCCAGTTGCATCGCCGCTGCCTGACCGCGTTCGGCTACGGCCCCAAGACCCTGGCCCGCATCCTGCGCCTGCAACGCGCCCTGGCCCTGGCCCGCTCCGGAGTCCCCCACGCCGAGACGGCGGCCCGCGCCGGATACGCGGACCAGCCTCATCTCGCCCGTGACGTACGGGAGTTGGCCGGGGTCACGCTCGGCGAGCTACTCGGCTCCCAGCGGCGCGAACAGGTCGACACCGTTGCCGTCGGGGTCGTGCACGGTGGCGTACCGCTGCCCCCAGAAGGCGTCCCACGGCTTCAGCTCCCCGTGGTACCCGGCGCCCACCAGGTCCTCGTACACGGCGTCGACGTCGGCCGGTGAGTCGCACCGGAAGGCGAGCGCGACCCGGCTCCCGCCGGCGGGCGGCCGCCACCCGGAGTGGAACGACCGGACGGTCTCGTCGGTGTCCAGCGCGAGCACCAGCCCGCCGGGCAACTCGGCCTCGACATGCGGCTGTTCCTCGGCCCCGTCGGGGAAGACCAGCCCGAGGCGGCGGTAGAACGCGAGTGAGGCGGCCAGATCGGAGGCCACCACGCCGATCACGGCGAATCGTGGAGTCATGGGCCCACCGTAGACAGAGTCCGGCGGCCCGGTCTTGAAGAAATCGGACACGGCGGCGCGCTCGACGCCCTGCTCCCACCCGGCCGTCCGGCACGGACGGCGGCGCTGACCGGCCCGGGCCTGCCCGCCTCCGGCCCCGCCCCGGACATCGCCTTCGTCCCGGTGCATCCGCAGACGGGCGAGGCACGGCAGCCGCCGGGCAGCCCCGCGACCGTACCGCTGCCCGCCGACGTGTGGCTGGGCGTGGCCCGCCCCGAGGACCGGTCGCTCCTGCCGGTGACCGGCGGACTGCCCCGCGACGTCCAGCGCGACGACCCGCTGCCCCTGCGCCCGATGCGCCTGTTCCGGCCCGACTGGGGCGTGTTCATGTACACGCTGGCCAGGCTGCCCGCCGTGCGACAGCCGTGGCTGCGCGGCGTCTACGACCATCTGCGGGACTTCCGGAACGCCCGCGTGTCGTAGGCACCTGCGACCAGGTGTTGCGAGAGCGGAATGTGCACGTCACGCATGCATTGGCCGCGACCTGTCCCGGGCGTGTCCCGGGGGCGTAACCGGGTGAGGGGGCCGCGGAATCGGCCCCGTACCTCGTGGCGAAGGCTCCGGGGGGTCCGGAGTGCACGACACGAGGGAGAGCCCGATGTTCACCCAGCGTCTCGCCATGATCGCCACCACCGCCGTTGCCGGCGCCCTGCTGCTGACCGCCTGCAACGGCGACGGGACCGGCGCCGCGGGCCCGGACAGCCCCGCCGCCACCCGGCAGGCCGACGCAGCGCCGGACCTCGCCTTCCAGAGCGGTACCGCGCGGCAGAACAACGCCCCGGCCAGGACCGGCGACTGGGCCAACGGCCCCGGCAAGCCCGCCACACAGCCGGTCGCCAGGAAGTGGGTCCAGCTCAGCGCGGCCAGGGCGGGAAGCCTGAACCCGGTCGTGGTCAACGGCGCGGGCTTCACGCTCTACCGGTTCGACAAGGACACCGCGAACCCGTCGAAGTCCACCTGCAACGGCCGGTGCGCCACCACCTGGCCGCCGGTCCTCGTGGCACCCGGCGGCAGGATCTTCCTCGACGGGGTGAAGAAGTCCGACGTCGGGGTCGTCCAACGGGACGACGGCACCCTCCAGGTGGCGATCGGCGGCCGGCCCGTCTACCGGTTCAGCAAGGACCTCGAGCCCGGTGACACCAACGGGCAGGGAGTCGGCGGGACTTGGTTCGGCGTCACGCCGGACGGCACGAAGGCGGGCGGCGGTCAGGACGGCGGCAACCAGAACGACGGCGGCGGGTCGGCCAAGCCCGCCGGCAGCGTCACCCTGTCCGACGAGAAGAACTTCGGCGACCCCTCCGAGGGCCTCGCCGGCTCCGGCTGCCAGAACGTCTCCCGCGACGACCTCGCCTCCTCGCTCCAGGCCGCCGGCTCCCTGAAGATCTGGTCCGAGAAGGACTGCAAGGGCACGTCCAAGACCGTGACCGGTGATGTCGCCGACCTGTCCACCATCGGCTTCGACGACGAGATCTCCTCCGTCTTCCTCGGCTGACCGCACGGGCACCAGCCGCGGCTCCCAGCCCGGGGGCCGCGGCTCCAAGCCTCAGCCGAACGTCACCGGCCCTGCCGACGTGTCCACGGTGAAGGAGATGGCGAACGGCCCTTCTCCGAGGGCGATCTCGGTCCCCAGAGCCGACAGCAGGGGCCGGACCATGTCCGGTTCGGGCACCGTGGCCCTCACTTCCAGCAACGGAGTGACGGGCAGCCCCGAGACCGCCGGATGCACCGACTCGCCCCAGTCGATGAGGAACGGGACCAGCCCGGAGGGATGCCCGCTCCCGCCGTCGGTCAGCCGCCACTGCAACAGGGTGCCGTCGGGGGTGCGGCGGCTCATCGGGTGGACCGGCCCCGGATCGTAGCCCCGCTCACGGGCGGCCGCGATCGCCGCCTCCAGATCGGGCGGACAGATCGCCCAGGTCACCGTAGCCGGCCCGGTCAGCCGATCGACCCCGAAGGGCCGCAGCTCCACGGGCTCCGGCTGCTCCGGATCCGGCCCGATGATCTCCAGATAGCTCCGGCCGCCCAACGCGACCAGGTAGTTGCGCGTACCCAGTCCGACATGCACCCCACCGGGCGCGGGCGTCACCCCGGTCCGCGATGCGAACTCTTCGACGGTCGCGGCCAGATCGGGCGTGGCGAGCACGAGGTGGTCCAGCAGCGGAGGAATGGGCTTCATTCACGGGGAGAGTACAGCCCTCAGCGGTGGTTGGGCAGCTTCGGGAGACAGCGGACGCGGAGCGTGACTCCCGTCCCGCCGACATCGAAACTCGATCGCATGACACCTCGGCTGCTGATCTGCACCCGCACCACCGACTACCGCCACGACTCCCTGCCGGACGCCGTCAACGCCTTAGGCGCACTGGGGGAGTTCACCGTCGAGCACACCGAGGACCCTGCAGACCTGGAGCGCCCGCTGGGCGGATTCGTCGCCGTCGTCTTCCTCTCCACCAGCGGTGACGTGCTGACCCCCGCCGGACGCGAACGGCTCGCCGAATACGTCGAGACGGGCGGCGGTTTCGCCGGGGTCCACGCGGCCGCCTGTACCGAGTACGGGTGGCCGTACTACGGCGAACTCCTCGGCGCCCGTTTCGAGCGCCACCCGGAGTACCAGCCCGGGAAGGCCGTCGTGGAGGATCCCGACCACCCCGCGACCCGGCACCTGCCCGCCGTCTGGGACTTCACGGACGAGTGGTACGACTTCCGGTCCAACCCGCGCGGGCGGGTGCGGGTGCTGCTGCGGGCCGACGAGGCGTCGTACGCCGGCGGCGGGATGGGAGCCGACCATCCGCTGGCCTGGTGCCGCCGACAGGGGGACGGACGCGTGTTCTACACGGCCCTCGGACATGCGGCCGAGGCCTATCGCGAGCAGGCCTTCCTGGCCCACCTGAGCGGCGGAATCGCATGGGCGGGACAGCTCTCCGAGTGACGTTTCTGCGGTGAACCTGTTCCGCCATCGGAGTGAGTAAAGCTGGCGTAGAGCAAAGGTCACGTGCGTACCTAAAGATGCTCTTGTCTTGGCAAAGGGCGTCGAGACGCGGCGGCCCGCACCGGGCCTCGCGTCACCCACCCACCGGAGGAGCCGGACCTTGACTTACGGGAAAAAGCTGCGCGAGCGGATCGCCGGGCCCGGGACCACACCGCTGATCGGCGTGTACGACATGTACTCGGCTTCGATCGCGGCCCACCACTACGACGGGATGTTCGTCTCGGGCTTCGGCTTCGCGGCCTCCTACTACGGGCTGCCGGACATCGGCTTCATCGCCTGGCCGGACATGGTCGCCTTCGTCCAGCGACTGCGGGGCGCGTTCCCGCACCACCACCTGCTGGTCGACATCGACGACGGGTACGTGGACCCCGAGGTCGCCTGTCACGTCGTGGAGGGACTGGAACGGATCGGGGCCTCCGGGGTGATCCTGGAGGACCAGAAGCGGCCCCGCCGCTGCGGGCACGCCGACGGCAAGCAGGTGCTGCCCCTGGACGAGTACCTGGAGAAGCTGGACAAGGTCCTGGCCACCCGTCAGGACCTCGTCGTCGTCGCCCGTACGGACGCCACCGAGGAGCACGACATCCTGCACCGGGCCGAGCAACTCGCCGCGACCGACGCCGACGTGGTCCTGGTCGACGGGGTGCGCAGCGTCGAGTGGATCGAGCGCATCCGCAAGGTCGTCGGGGACAAGCCGCTGCTGTTCAACCAGATCGCCGGCGGCAAGTCGCCCCGCCTCTCGCTCGGCGAGCTGTCCGACCTCGGCGTGGACGTCGCCATCTACAGCACCCCCTGCCTGTTCGCCGCGCACCAGGCGATGGACTCCGCGCTCTCCGAGCTGAAGGCGGCCGACGGCCGGCTGCCGCACGTGGACCCGGCCGGCGGGGTCGGAGTGAAGGCGTCGACCAGCCTGCTGGAGCGCAACATCGCCCGCGACCGGCAGCAGCCCGAGGGCGTGGGTGTGTGAAGGCCCTCGGGCCCCGGCTCGGGGCGGCCGTGGTGCTCGCGGTGGCGCTCCTCGGAGCCGGCGCCGGGACCGTGGCCGCAGACTCGGGCCTGATCACCCTCATCGACGCCTCGGAGACCGTCAACTCGGAGCGGGACTCGATCCTCGAGGTCGACCGCACGGCCAACGCCCAGACCGGCAGCGGCACCGCGGGAAGTGACCACGACGGCAGCGCGGTCGACGCCATCCAGGCCATCCTCGGCGAGCGCGAGCCGGACGACGACTGAGACAGGGAGAGCGCACAGCGGCCGGGCACCCCGTGCGGGAGATGCCCGGCCGCTTTCCGTGCGCGGTGCCGCTCAGTCCTCGCCGAGGTCCGGCGCGTCAGTCCTCGCCGAGGTCCGGGCGGCCGTTCTCGCCGATCTCGACGTCCTCCTTCGGATCGTGCTCGTCGGCGGGCGCGGCCACGACGGTGCGATGCTGCGCGGGGGCGAGGGTCCGGCTCGCGGTCCGGGCGGTGCCGTACGCGGCGGTCAGGGCGACGGCGGCCACGGCCAGGGCCGCTGCGGTGCGCGGGATGGGATTCATGCCCGGGAAACCATCCTGAGCTGGGTGCGGTCACCGTGGTGCGGCCGAACGGGCGGCAGGCGGCGCGGCCGTACTCGCCCGCCCGACCAGCCGGGTCGACAGCTCCGTACGCGTCCCCTCCGGACGCTCACCCTGCATCATCCGCACCAGCAGCCGCAGCGCGGTCGCCGCCATCTCCCCGAGCGGCTGGCGGACGGTGGTGAGCGCCGGGGTGACCCAGCGGGCCTCGGGCAGATCGTCGAAGCCGACCACGCTGATGTCGTCCGGCACCCGGAGCCCGCGCTCGGCCAGCGCCGAGTACACCCCGAGCGCCATCCGGTCGGAGCACACGAACACCGCCGTCGGCGGCTCGGGCAGGTCCAGCAGCTCGTGCATGCGCAGCCGGGCCGTCGGCTCCTCGGCCCCGGCGTGCCGCACGTATTCGGCGCGGTGCCACGACCCGGCCGCGGCGAGCGCCGAGCGGTAGCCCGCCACCCGGGCGCTGCTGCACATCCTGCGCCGGTGCCCGGCGATCACCGCGATCCGCTCGTGCCCCAGCGCCAGCAGATGCTCGGTCGCGCTCACCCCGCCCTGCCAGTTGGCGGCCCCCACCGACACCACGCCGGCCGGCGGCTCGTGCACCGGGTCGATCAGCACGAACGGGATCCGGTGGTGGTTCAGCCAGGCGTACTGGGCGGGGGACAGCTCCGCGAGGTTGAACAGGACGCCCGCGGAGCCGCGCACCGTCAGCTTGTCCAGCCAGCCGCGCTCCGGGCGGTCGCCCCGGGTGCGGTTCAGACCCGCCGAGACCACCACCTCCAGGCCCGCTTCGTACGCCGCCTGCTCCACTCCGTGCAGGACCGCACCCGACCGGGAGTTCTCCAGCGAGTGCACCACGAGGTCCACCAGGCCTGGCGCCTTCGCCGCGTCGAAACGGGGTCTGCGGACGTACCCGAGACGGTCCAGTGCCTCGGTGACCCGGCGGCGGGTCTCGGGCGCCACGTCCTCCCGGCCGTTGACCACCTTGGACGCGGTCGGCACCGAGACCCCCGCCTCGCGGGCGACGACGGCCAGCGTCGGCCCAGCGGCCACGCTCGCACTCCCCGCACGGACCATAGGGAACCCGCCTCTCCGACCCGCCCTTGGGCCCTCGAACGTTGCGACCGACGCTGTCTGTGCGGCCTGCTCGCCGACCACGCAGAAAGCGCTTCCTAAGATATGTGCGCGTCAACACGGCGTGAAGACATGGGAATTCACGGGATGGGGGCGGGCAAGGCTTTCGAAACTCCGAACGGCGACAGGGAGGGAAGGAAGCGGTCGCCTCTGTGACGGCCTCCTCGTGTGCCCCGAACGGCCCAGCGCAGAGTCCGTGCACCGGAATACATCCGCGCGATGTGGTGCTCTGATGTGAACGGTGCGCGACGCACAGCGTGAACGGTGCACGACGCGGAGTGCGCACGGTGCACGACGCGGAGCGCGATGGTGCACGACGCGGAGCGCGCACGGTGCACGACGCACGGCGAAGGGCTGGTGGGCGATGACGGCAGACCAGGCGGGCCCCGTGGTCAGAACGCCCCACGGGGCCGTACGCGGCCGGTACGAGCAGGGCGTCGCGGTGTTCCGGGGCATCCCGTACGCCGCCCCGCCCTTCGGACCCCGGCGGTTCCGGCCGCCCGAGCCGCCCGAGCCCTGGAACGGGGTGCGCGACGCCGGAGCCTTCGGGCCCACAGCGCCGAAACCGCCGTATTCCGAGGCGTTCGCCCAGTACCTGTCCGACCCGGTCATCCCCGGTGACGACTGCCTCAACCTCAACGTGTGGACCCCCGAGCCGGCCCCCGGCTCCCGGCTCCCGGTCCTGCTCTGGTTGCACGGCGGTGGCCTGACCAGGGGATCCTCGGCCGTGCCCGTGTACGACGGGCGCACCTTCGCCCGCGACGGAGTCGTCTGTGTCTCGGTCAACTACCGGCTGGGCGTCGAGGGCTACGGACTGTTCCCGGACGCACCCCCCAACCCCGGACTCCGCGACCAGCTCGCCGCCCTGCGCTGGGTGCACGACACCATCGCGGCCTTCGGCGGCGACCCGGCCAACGTGACCCTCTGCGGACAGTCCGCGGGTGCCATCAGCGCCGGCGCCCTGATCGCCGCACCCCAGAGCCAGGGCCTGATACGCCGGGCGGTCCTGCAGAGCGGGCCGCCGGAAGCCTCCGAACGCGACAAGGTGCGGCGCATGGTGCGCCGCATGGCCACCCGTCTGAAGATCCCCGCCACCGCCGAGGCCTTCGCCGCCGTCGACCGTGACCAGTTGCTGCGCACCCAGGCCGAGATGGGGCGGCTGGGCAGCCCCGTCCTGGGCGGCCCCTCGTTCGGCATCGTCGTGGACGGCGACCTCGTACCCCGCGACCCGCTCCGGGCCCTGATCGACGGCGAGGCCGCCCAGGGCGTCGACCTGCTCATGGGCTGGACCCGGGACGAGTACCGGCTGTGGCTCGTGCCCGGCGGACTCCTCGACCACGTCGACCGGCTCGGCGCGGTCGCTCTGGCCGGCGCCATGGCCCGCTGCCACGTCGGCCACGAGGTGCCGCGCGGCTACCGCGCCCTGCACCCCGACGCCCGTACCGCCGACATCGTCGGCCAGATGGTCACCGACCACCTGCTGCGCGTCCCGCTGCACCGGCTGGCCGACGCCCGCCCCGGCACCTCGTACGTCTACGAGTTCGCCTGGCCGTCCCGCCTCCCCGACCTCGACGCCTGCCACGCACTGGAACTCGGCTTCGTCTTCGACACCGGTGGCGTGCCGGAGTCGGCCATGCTGGCGGGTGAGGGCGCCCCGCCGGAGCTGTGCGAGACGATGCACGCGGCGTGGGTGCGGTTCGCCGCGACCGGGGATCCCGGCTGGCAGGCCTGGGACGCCACGCATCCGGTACGGATCTTCGACGACGGTGTACCGCATACCGTATACGGTCCACGGGATGCGGAATTCGCCCTCTGGTCGACCGCCCCCACCGTCCCGGAACCGGCCCCCGCCCCCGACATCCGCGCCCCGGGAGCCGAACTCGCCTCGGCGGTACGGCGCCTGCGCCGCTCGGTGGGAGCCAGGCGCCGCTGACCGATCCGCCGCCCGCACCCCGAGGGGGCGCGGGCGACTGCGCGACCGGCCCGGAACGGCCCGTGGCTGTCCGACGACAGGACCCCTACGACCCCTGCGGCGATCAGGTGACCCCTGCCCCTCACAGCGCCCGTGCGATCGCGGCGATCTCCTCCGGCCCCACCCGGCAGCACCCCCCGATCAGCCGGGCCCCCGCATCCCTCCACGCCTTCACCTGCTCGGCGCCGAACGTGGCCCGCCCCTTCCAGGTACGCGCCTGCGCGTCCCACGCCTCCCCGCTGTTGGGGTAGACGACGACCGGCTTGCCCGTCACGCGGGCCGCCGTCTCGACCGCGTGTTCCGCATCCTCCGGGGCGCAGCAGTTGACGCCGACCGCGATCACCTCGTCCACGCCGGCGGCCAGAGCGAAGGCGTCTTCGAGCGGCTGACCGGCACGGGTGCGTCGACCGTCGACCGTATACGAAAGCCAGGCCGGCACCCCCAGCCCCCGCACCGCGCGCAGCAGTGCCGCCGCCTCCTCCGCGTCCGGGACCGTCTCCAGCGCGAGGACGTCCGGCGCGGCAGCGGCCAGCACCTCCATCCGCGGCCGGTGGAAGCGCTCCAGCTCCCCGACGCTCAGCCCGTACCGCCCGCGGTACTCGGACCCGTCCGCGAGCATCGCCCCGTACGGCCCGACCGACGCCGCCACCCACAGCGGCCGCAGGGCCCCGGCGTCCCGCGCCTGCCGGGCCGCCGCACGGGCCAGCTCCACGCTCGACGCCAGCAGCCGCGCCGCCTCCTCGCGACCGGTCCCGCGCTTGCCGAAGCCCTCGAAGGTCGCCTGGTAGCTGGCGGTGATCGCCACGTCCGCGCCCGCCGTGAAGTAGGCGAGGTGCGCCTCGGTGACCGCCTCGGGCTGTTCGGCCAGCAGCCGCGCCGACCACAGCTCGTCGCTCAGGTCGTGCCCGGCCGACTCCAGCTGGTTGGACATGCCGCCGTCGAGCACGACCGTTCCGGCGGCGAGGGCTTCGGCGAGGCTGGGGGAGGTGTCGCTGCTCATGTCACGACGCTAGTCCAAGCGGAACGGCCGGCGCGCGTACCCGGACCTGCGGTGGACCTGCGGACGTTGCATGAAAATGCGAAGTGCTGCATAGTGATTCCATGTCCAAGGTCCTCACCTCCCTCCCCACCGGCGAACGGGTCGGTATCGCCTTCTCCGGCGGCCTCGACACCTCGGTCGCCGTCGCCTGGATGCGCGACAAGGGCGCCGTCCCCTGCACCTACACCGCCGACATCGGCCAGTACGACGAACTCGACATCGAGTCCGTGCCCGGCCGCGCCTTCGCGTACGGCGCCGAGATCGCCCGTCTCGTGGACTGCCGTGCCGCGCTGGTCGAAGAAGGGCTGGCGGCGCTCTCCTGCGGCGCGTTCCACATCAGGTCGGGCGGTCGCCCGTACTTCAACACCACGCCGCTGGGACGCGCCGTGACCGGCACACTGCTGGTACGGGCCATGCTCGAGGACGGGGTGCAGATCTGGGGCGACGGCTCCACCTTCAAGGGCAACGACATCGAGCGGTTCTACCGCTACGGGCTGCTCGCCAACCCGCACCTGCGGATCTACAAGCCCTGGCTGGACGCGGACTTCGTCACGGAGCTGGGCGGCCGCAAGGAGATGTCGGAGTGGCTGCTCGCGCACGGGCTGCCGTACCGGGACTCGACGGAGAAGGCGTACTCCACGGACGCCAACATCTGGGGCGCCACGCACGAGGCCAAGACCCTGGAGCACCTGGACACCGGCATCGAGACGGTCGACCCGATCATGGGTGTGCGGTTCTGGGACCCGTCGGTGGAGATCGCCACCGAGGAGGTGACGATCGGTTTCGACCAGGGCCGCCCGGTCACCGTCAACGGCAAGGAGTTCGCCTCGCCGGTCGACCTCGTCATGGAGGCCAACGCGATCGGCGGCCGGCACGGGCTCGGCATGTCCGACCAGATCGAGAACCGGATCATCGAGGCCAAGAGCCGCGGCATCTACGAGGCGCCCGGCATGGCACTGCTGCACATCGCCTACGAGCGCCTGGTCAACGCGATCCACAACGAGGACACCGTGGCCGCGTACCACAACGAGGGCCGGCGTCTCGGCCGGCTGCTCTACGAGGGCCGCTGGCTGGACCCGCAGGCGCTGATGGTGCGTGAGTCGCTGCAGCGCTGGGTCGGCGCCGCGATCACGGGAGAGGTGACCCTGCGGCTGCGGCGAGGCGAGGACTACTCGGTCCTCGACACCCGGGGCCCGGCGCTCAGCTACCACCCGGACAAGCTCTCCATGGAGCGGACCGAGGACTCGGCGTTCGGCCCGGTGGACCGGATCGGCCAGCTCACCATGCGGAACCTGGACATCGCCGACTCCCGTGCGCGGCTCGAGCAGTACGCGACCCTGGGCATGGTGGGCAGCGACCAGCCGAGGCTCGTCGGCGCCGCGCAGGCGGCCTCGACCGGTCTGATCGGCGCCATGGACAAGGGCGGCGCCGAGGTGATCGCCTCGCGCGGCGAGGCGACGGACGAGGAGACGATGCTGGACCGCGCCGCCATGGAGTCCGGCACGGACTGAGCCCGCGGTCGTACGTCCTCAGGCAGTGGGCCCCGGCGGATTCCGTTTCGCCGGGGCCCACTGCCGTACGCCCCTACTCCTGTGCCGCGTGCCGTCCGCCCCTGCTCCGGCCCCTGCCCCGACGGGTGCGCAGGGCCGCCGGGAACACCAGGCCGCCGAGCAGGCCGAGTACGAGGACGTACGGCCACCAGCCGAAGCCCTCGGCCGCGGTGTTCGCGGTCCGGGTGGCCACGGCACTCGGACCGGCGGCGGCCTCGGCGTGGGCGCCGGGGGCGCGGCTCGCGCCGGTCGAGGTCAGGACGACGTCGTTGCCGTCGCCGCCGTTGTAGCGGATCCGGTAGTCGGTGTCGGCGAGCCTCAGCCGGGCGCCCTCCGGCAGACCGTCGAAGGCGCCCGTGGTCCGGGAGCGGCCGCCGTGCTCGACGACGGTGATCTCGGGCGCCGGGTCGGTCCCCGCGGCGGACATGTCGAAGGCCCCGGCCAGACGCAGCCTGCCCGTCACCTTCAACGGCCTCTCTCGCAGCACCAGTTCGCCCTTTGCGTGCTGCGTGTAGTCCCCGGTCACCGTCAGACCGCCCGTCACCAGGCCGTCGTTGGTCACGGCGCCCCGCACCGTGCCCTTGCCGGAGAGCGAGGTGGCCACCCGCAGCCCCGAGGTGCCCGCGTCGAGCCGCGCGGCCGCCGACGTGAGCTCGATCGCCTTGCTCTGCAGCAGAGTCGCCCCGGAGCGCAGGGCCAGCGTGCCCCTCGAGACGGTCGTCGTCCCGGTGTACGTCACCGCGTCGCCCGTGAGCGTCGTCGTCGCGGCGCCCGACTGGACCAGCGCGCCGCTCCCGCCGACGTGGGCCAGCCGCACGGGGGTCGAGACGTTCCGCAGGAACAGGGTGCCGTCGTTCACGATCCGCCGGCCGGCCGTCCCCGTCAGCAGGCCACCGTCGCCGCCCTTCGCGCCCGAGCCCAGCCGCAGCACCGCGCCCTTCCCGACGGTCGTCGAGCCGTCGTAGTACTGCGCGGCCGCGAAGGTCACGTCGTTGCCGCGCGTCCCCGCGATCACCACATCCCCGGCGCCGGGCGCGGCCAGCGTGTCGTGGTACCTGCCGCCGCCGATGGGGGCGCCCAGTGTCACCGGGCCGTTGTAGTCGAAGGTCAGCCGGGACCGTCGACCGCCGGCGGTATGCAGATTGATGTATACGGTATCCCGCGTACCTGGCATGAAGATCCGGTGCGTGGTTCCGTCGCCCCACTGAACATCGGCACCCTCGATGTTCGTACCCCGCTTGTTCAACTGGTGCGGCACGGCCCGCCAGTTCAGGCCCGGGATGCTGAGCGAGGGGTTGGTGTCGCCGCCCCGGTCGCTGTAGCTGTACTGCCCGGTGAGCACCACCTTGCTGCCCGGCCGGGTGTGCACGTTGATGTCACTGCCGTACTCCCGCTGGTAGAAGTCCTGCCGCAGGGTGATCGTCCGGTACAGCGGGGTGTCGATGATCCACGAGCCCTGGTTGAGGATCGCCCGGGCCCGGGGTAGCGCCACCGGGAACTCGGGGCGGCCCACGGCCATGCCGGTGCCGTTGTCTATGACCCCGGAGAACGGATGGGTGCCGGCGAGGTCGAGGGTGCCCCACATGTTGCGGGGCTGGGTGACCAGGCCCGAGCCGCTGATGGTACCGATGTTGAAGGTGCGGGTCAGGGACAGGCGGAGGGTGCCGTCGACGCGGACGTTGAGCTGGTTCAGCCGGTAGCCGGGCGTGTTGTAGGGGAAGTGGCCGATGAGGCCGGTGGCGCCGCCGGTGCCGTACTGCAGGGTCGCCCCGCGTTCGACCGTGATCGCGGGCGGGTCGGGGTTGGTCACGGTGGTGTACGGGTGATTGCCGCCCTGGGTGCGCACGACCTGCCGCCGCCGGGACTGGGGCAGCGTGAAGTCGCTGTCCCTGCCGAGGATCAGCGTGCCGTCGCCGCGCACCGTGAGCGTGCCCTGGCCGCGGAAGACGCCGTCGTACATGGTCGTCCCCGACGGGACGGTGACCACCGTGTCTCCGGTGAGCGTCACGTCCCGCCCCGCGAGAACCTCGGCGGTGACGTCCTGGGTGCCGGCGGCGGCGGAAGGGGAGGGAGCGCCGATCGTGAAGGCGACCGCCGCGAGGGCGCCTACGGCCGCTGCTGTCCTGTGGGTATGGGTGCGCACGACTGGGAGACGTACGGGCCCGCCGGCGGATAACAGAAAATCGCCCCCGTCAGAAATCGCTTACTCCCTTGTCCGTCAGACCCGTTGACCTCCTGGTTGCTCGCCCTTACCTTTTCGGCGTTCGGGATGACAGATGATGTTCGATAGATCGAACATCCTCGCTCACCTCACCGAGAGGCAGTCCGCATGAGCCGCGACCCCCACGCCCCCCACCCCTCCCGCCGCCTGCTGCTGAAGGGCGCCGCGGCCGCCGGCGCCCTGGCGGCCACCTCCGCGACCCCCGCCCTCGCGGCCCCGGCCGCGTCCCGCGCGACCGCCCCCTTCGTGAACCCCCTCGTCCAGCAGCGCGCCGACCCCCACATCACCCGCCACACCGACGGCCGGTACTACTTCACCGCGACCGTCCCCGAGTGCGACCGCATCGTCCTGCGCCGCTCCCGCACCCTGAACGGGCTTTCCACTGCCCCCGAGTCGGTCATCTGGCGGGCGCACGCCACCGGTCCGATGGGCGCGCACATCTGGGCGCCGGAGCTGCACCGGACAGGCGGCAAGTGGTACATCTACTTCGCCTCCGCACCCGCCGAGGACGTGTGGGCGATCCGCATCTGGGTGCTGGAGAACGCCAATCCCGACCCGTTCCGGGGAACGTGGGTGGAGAGGGGGCAGATCAAGACCGCCTGGGAGACCTTCTCCCTCGACGCCACCACCTTCAAGCACCGCGGCACCCGCTACCTCGTCTGGGCCCAGCACGAACCCGGCATGGACAACAACACCGCGCTGTGGATATCGAGGATGTCCGACCCCTGGACGCTGACCGGCCCCCAAGTCAGGCTTTCCACCCCGGAGTTCGACTGGGAATGCGTCGGCTACAAGGTCAACGAGGGCCCGTACGTCCTCCAGCGCAACGGCCGCGTCTTCCTCACCTACTCGGCCAGCGCCACCGACTACCACTACTGCATGGGCCTGCTCACCGCCGACGCCGACAGCGACCTCATGAGCGCGGCAAGCTGGTCCAAGTCCCCGACCCCCGTCTTCACCAGCAACGACACGACGAAGCAGTACGGGCCCGGCCACAACTGCTTCACCGTCGCCGAGGACGGACACAGCGACGTCCTCGTCTACCACGCCCGCCAGTACAAGGAGATCACCGGCGACCCGCTGCACGACCCCAACCGCCACACCCGCATCCAGAAGCTCGGCTGGAAGCCGGACGGCACCCCGGACTTCGGCATCCCCGTCGCCGACACGGTGAAGGAGAGTGTCTGAGATGAGACGCGCGTACGCGATCCTGCTCGCCCTGTGCTGCGCGCTCGCCGCGGCCCTGGCGACTGCCGGCCCCGCCCAGGCGGCACCGCAGACGATCACCAACGGCACCCAGTTCAAGGACACTTCGGGCAACCCCGTGCACGCACACGGCGGCGGGGTCATCAAGGCCGGCTCCTTCTACTACTGGTTCGGCGAGGACCGCAACTCCGACAACACCTTCCGCTACGTGGACGCCTACCGTTCCACCGACCTGAAGAACTGGGAGTTCCGCGGCCACGTCCTGTCCCAGTCCTCCGCCCCGGAGCTGGCCACCGCCTACATCGAGCGCCCCAAGGTCATCTACAACGCCACGACCGGCAAGTTCGTCATGTGGATGCACAAGGAGAACGGCGTCGACTACAGCGAGGCCCGCGCCGCCGTCGCCGTCTCCGACACCGTCGACGGCACCTACACCTACCGGGGCAGTTTCCGGCCGCTCGGCCAGTACATGTCCCGGGACATCACGACCTACGTGGACACCGACGGCACCGCCTACATGGTCTCCGCCGCCAACGAGAACTACGACCTGCACCTCTACAAGCTGACCGCCGACTACACCGGCATCGAGAGCCGGCTCGCCAACCCCTGGCCCGGCGGCCACCGCGAGGCACCGGCACTGTTCAAGCGGGGCGGCGTGTACTTCATGCTGACGTCGGGCGCCACCGGCTGGAACCCCAACCAGCAGCAATACGCCACCGCCACCTCCCTCGCCGGCCCCTGGACCGGGTGGAAGAACATCGGCGACTCCACCGCCTACGGCTCCCAGACCGCCTACGTCCTTCCCGTGCAGGGCAGTTCGGGCACCTCGTACCTCTACATGGGCGACCGCTGGGGCAACTCCTTCGGCGGCACGGTCAACGACTCCCGGTACGTGTGGCTGCCACTCACCTTCCCGACCTCCACCTCGATGTCCATGTCCTGGTCCCCGGAGAACACGGTCGACACCACCGCCGGCACGGTCACCGGCACGAGCGCCACGTACAACACCCTGGTCGCACGGCACAGCTCCAAGTGCGCCGACGTACCGAGCCAGTCCCTCGGGCAGGGCGTCGCGATCAGCCAGTACACCTGCAACGGCGGTGCCAACCAGAAGTGGTGGTTCAAGGACCTCGGCAACGGCTTCTACGAACTGATGGGCCGGGGCAGCTCCCTGTGCCTGCAGGAGAACGCCGCCGACGTCACCCAGGAGAACTGCACCGGCGCCACCGCCCAGCAGTGGTCGCTCGTCACCTCCGGCTCGTACGTGAACCTCAAGGCCCGAGCGAGCGGCGAGTGCCTGGACGTGTCCGGCGCGTCCACCGCCGACTCCGCCGCGATCATCACCTACACCTGCAACGACGGAACCAACCAGCAGTGGACAGGGGGTAGTTGACCGCAAGGACCGGACCGCGACGCCGCATTCGGGCCCGCGGCGGAACTCCGGAACGAACTCGCCCAGCGGGTGACATGGAGGCGGGCGGTCGCCGTTGTGCTCGGTGAGGTCCCGGAACGGTGAGCGCCGTCAACGCGCGAACGCGGCGGCGGTGACATCCCGTTCCAGGTCCGCGCGATGGAACTCGTAGGTGCCGATGTCAGAGATCTTGATCAGGATGCAGAAGCGCTCCAGCGAGGACAACTCCATGGCCACCCGCGCATACGCGCGGCGCAGGAAGTGAATCGCCGCCAGGTTGGCCATGGACGTCTGTCCGGAGACCAGGAAGACCGGGAGGCTCGACTCGGCGGGCGTGAACTTCGCCACCAGGGCGTACTCCTGGTTGCCCCGGTCGAACAGGAACTTCTCGCCGCCGACCTCTATGGCCGCCGAGTCCTGGCGGCTGCCGAGGTGGGGGTGGATGGTGACTCCGGGCAGATGGGCGGCGAGGTGGCCGCCCGTGCGGATGTTGGAGTCGCCGGTGGGGCCGCCCACGCAGAACTCGGTGCGATCGCCGTTGCTGCCGCGGAAGTCACCGGCCTCCACCGAGACCCCACAGCCCAACTCGCCTGCGAGCAGGGTCAGTTCTACGACCGCCCGCACATCCCGGTAATGCGCGGTGCCGGGTGCGTTGTACTTGCTGCCCAGCACGATCAGGCACGTCTGCCCCGGCCGGACGCCGAAGAAGGCCGCGCGCCTGTTCACCGCCCGCGTGCGCTTGGCCCGTTCCCACAACCAGACGAACCCACCGCCGAGCAGGCTGGTCACCAGCCCGATCACGACGTTCGCGACGACCGACAGAATCGTGTGCCCCCTCTCCCCGCCCGGCATCGTGCCACGGCCGGTCGCGGTCGCACCACTGGAACTGTCGACGAAGAGCCGAACCGACCCGCCCGCTCAGGCGCTGCTGCGGAATCAGGCCAGCAGATCGATCGCGTCGACCGCGGTGCCCGCGCTGAGATAGTCCGTCGTTCCCGAACCGCTCACCACGTTGATCTTCAGCACGTTGTACTGGCTGGTGTCCGTCAGCCATGCGCCGGCCGGGATGCTGTAGGTGAACGTGTAGTTGTTGCCCCGGTAGGAGCCCACCGTCAGGGACCGGGTGCTCGGCTGGGTGGGCGGGGAGGGGATCGCCGAGGTCCAGGTGTCGTTGACGGTGATCTGCGGCCGGCCGTTGGCGTACGTCGTCGTCACGCCGATCCGCAGGGTGTGCGCGGCGGCGGCCTGGGCCGCGGTCAGCCTGAAGTAGACCAGCAGACCGCTGTTGACGTCCTTCCAGAGGTACGCGGGGAAGGCGGAGGTCTCGCTGCCGCTGCCGATCACCACGTTGCCGGTCCAGACGGCGGCCCGTACGTCGGAGGGATGCGCGTACGTCATCAGGTCCGCGTTCTTGAAGCCGCTCGGAGTGCCGTTCCAGTCGCCGATCCGCCAGATCGCGCTCGCGTTGGAGGGGTCGTTGGACGAGGGGATGGTGATCGTGTTGAGGGTCGTCGTCGCGCCCGCGGATACGGTCACCTGTGTACTGTATGCAGCCAACTCGCCTTTGTAGACAGTCAGCGTGTATGCACCCGGCAGTACACCGCCGACCGAGAAGTACCCGTCCGACGACCGCGCCGCACCCCAGTACTGCGCCGCCGAGTTCGCGAGCCCCACCGTGTACGGGTACGCCGTGTTCCGCCCGGCGATGCCCACGCCCGCCACCCGGCCCCGCCCGCTCGCGCCGACGTACCCGGAGATGCCGAGCGAGTCCGCCCACGAGGTGGTGAGGTTCGCGTGGTACAGCGAGGCGGAGGGCGCACCGCCGTCCGTGAACGCGATGACGTACGGCCCCTGGAGACCGAAGCGCTGGTCCTCCGTCTGGTTCTCGCCGTAGTACAGGATCTCGTACAGGCCGCCGCCGTCGGCGCTCTGGTGGCGCAGCAGCGAGCGGTAGAACGGGCCGCCGGACGCCTTCTCGTGGTTGCTGCGCACGATCCACAGGCCGACGCTGCCGGTCGTCCAGCCGGTGTAGTCGTAGTCGATGACCCGGAGCTTCGAGTAGTGCTTGGACCGCGTCTGCCCGTCGGACTTCGCGAACACGTCCGAGGCCTCGACGGTGCTGTTCGTGTACGTGTAGGAGTCCGGCTCGTCGTTGAGGAACAGCCCCGCCTTGACTCGCACGATGTATCGGGTCGCGGAGACGGAGGTGTCCGCCTTGTTGGTCCACACGTAGACGTTGTTCTCGCCGCTGCGGGCCGCGTAGTAGTGCCTGAGGGTGCCGTACGCGACCGAGATCAGGATCGTCGAGCCGGACTGAGTGATCGTCACCGTCGACGTGCCGAGGCCGGATTCGACGTGCGAGTTCTTGCCGCCGTAGCCCTGGTACTCGGTGCCCTTGTAGACCAGCGAGGTCAGGTCGCCGTTGCTCTTGCTGACCTTGAAGACGAGGTTCGCGCCGGTGTCGACGACGTAGTGGGAGCCGTCGTCCGACCAGCCGAAGCCGGCGGCCGAGGCGGCCGGGGCGAGCGGACCGGCGAGGGCTGCCGACCCGGCGGCGGCCGCGGCGCCGAGCACGAAGGTGCGGCGTCCGACCGAACTGCTCTCAGATGCGGACATGGGGGTGCCTCCTTCGGAAGCGGGTGGGGGTGCGGGTGCTGGCAGGGTGGCAGTTGAATCGATTTCGCGAAAGGGCTTTCGCGTCCAGAAGGTTGGCAGTCTTGTGAAATCAGTCCAGATACTGGAAAGCGCTTGCCGAAGGCGATACGGTCCAGCTGTCACCTTGTCGGCGTGACGGAGGAGCCCCGAGTGAGACGCTTCAGCATCGCCCTGCTGGCGGCGGTCACCCTGAGCGGCGCGCTGTCGGCCGTACCCGCGCAGGCGCACGACCGGCAGCAGTCCCTGGGCATCGACCACTGCACCGCGACCGCCTGCCACTTCGACGTCCCGCCCGGCACGTACGACGTCCGGGTGACCCTCGGCGGCGAGGCGGCGTCGGGCACGAGCATCGGCGGTGAGACCCGCCGCTCTCTGCTCCCGGAGACCGCCGTCGCAGCCGGTGAGCGGGTCACGCGCAGCTTCACCGTGAACGTCCGCACCCCCGAGGGTGAACCGACCGGCCCCGACGGCACCCCCGGCCTCGACCTCACCCTCGGCGGCTCCGCCCCCGCCCTCGCCGGCATCCGGGTCACCCCGGCCCTGCACGCCCGGCAGATCATCCTGATCGGCGACTCCACGGTCTGCGACCAGCCCGGGGACCCGTACTCCGGCTGGGGCCAGCAGCTCCCGCAATACCTGCGCAGGGGACTGTCCGTCGCCAACTACGCGGATTCCGGCGAGAGTACGGTCACCTACCTGCAGAACCCCCAGCTGTGGGCCACCGTCCAGCCGCTGATCCGGCCCGGCGACCTCGTCCTCGTGCAGCTCGCCCACAACGACAAGACCACCGACGAGGCGACCTACCGGGCGAACCTGGAGACCCTGGTGGCGGGCATCCGGGACCGGGGCGGCGAGCCGGTGCTCGTGACCCCGATCGTGCGCCGCTGGTTCAACGCCGACGGCACCCTGAACAACAACACCGCTCTGCTGGTCAACGGTCTCGGCGTCGACCACCCGGCCGTCATCCGCGCCGTCGCCGCGGCCGAGGGCGTCCCGCTGATCGACCTCACGGCGAAGACGAAGGCGCTGGTGGAGTCGCTCGGCGTCGAGGGCTCCAAGGCCCTCTACCTCTACAACGAGAAGCGGGACAACACGCACACCTCCGCGCACGGCGCCTTCGTCTACGCGGGGCTGGTCCGCGACGAACTCCTCGCCCGACATCTGGTGCCGGAGGGCAAGGCGCGGGTGGGATGAACTCCTGGGGCGCCCCGACCGGAACCGGGGCGTCCCAGGACCGCCGACAGCGGGGCGCCACGGGCTCGCCGACGGCCGGTAGACGGAAGACGGAAGACGGAAGACGGAAGACGGAAGACGGCAAACAGTGGACGGTAGACGGCAAACAGTGGCCGGTGGTCGGTCGACCGTAGATCGTAGACGGAAGCCCCGGGGTCACCGGACCCGGGCGCCGCCCCGGGCCCGTCAGGAAAGGAAAGCCACCCGCCGTGATCGAACTGCCCGCCGACGACCGCTCCGCGAGCCCCTGTACCGGCTACACCCGCGCCCACTGGGAAGCCGCCGCCGACGCGCTGCTCGCCGCCGTCGAGCCCTGTGCCACCGCCGACCGCGCCCTCTACCACCTCCCCGGCGACCACGTGAGCCACGCGGGCCACCTCTCCGACGGCCTGGAGGGATACGCCCGGACCCTGCTGCTGGCCGCCTTCCGCCGTGACGAGACCGCGCTCGGCCGCTACGCCGAGGGCCTCGCGGCCGGTCCCGGCGGAGTCTGGCCCGAGATCGCCGACCGCAGCCAGCCGCTCGTCGAGGCCGCCTCCATCGCTCTCGCCCTGCGGCTGACCCGCCCCCTGCTGTGGGACCGCCTGGACCAGTCGGTGCGCGAGCGCACGGCGGCCTGGCTGACGGACGCGCTGGCCGCCGAACCCTGGCCCTGCAACTGGGAGTTGTTCCCGGTCACCGTCGGCGGCTTCCTCGCGGAGATCGGCCACGCACCCGAGGCGGCCCGCAAGGCGATCGACCGCGGCCTCGCGCGCATCGAGGACTGGTACGTCGGCGACGGCTGGTACACCGACGGTGACGGCCGCAAGTACGACTACTACAACGGCTGGGCCATGCACCTCTACCCGGTGCTCCACGCCTGGCTGGCCGACGACGCCGAGCTGCTGGAGCTGTACGGCGGCCGGCTCGAACGCCATCTCTCCGACTACGCCCGCCTGTTCGGCGGCGACGGCGCACCCCTGCACCAGGGCCGCTCGCTGACGTACCGGTTCGCGACCACGGCCCCGCTGTGGCTGGGCGCGCTCACCGGCCGAACGCCCCTCACGGCGGGCGAGACACGGCGGCTGGCCTCCGGAGCGCTCAGGTACTTCCTGGACCGGGGCGCCGTGGACTCCCACGGGCTGCTGACCCTCGGCTGGCACGGCCCGGACGAGGCGGTCCTGCAGACCTACTCGGGGCCGGCGTCCCCGTACTGGGCGAGCAAGGGCTTCCTGGGGCTCCTGCTGCCGCCGGACCACGAGGTGTGGACGGCCGCCGAGGAGCCGGGCCCGGCGGAGCGCGCCGATGCGGTGACGGCGATCGCGGGTCCCAACTGGCTGCTGCAGTCCACCCGTTCGGACGGAGTGGTCCGCCTCCACAATCACGGCAGCGAGGACATCCGCTACGACCCGTACTACACGCGGTTCGCGTACTCCACGGTCACGCGGCCTCTCGGGTCGCCGCCCGACAACATCGTCATGGTCGGCGGCGACCCGGTCCGCACGGGCATCGTGCCACTGGGCGTGGGGGAGGGCTGGGCGGCCTCCCGGTACACGGTGGCCTCCGGGGCGGAGGTGACCAGCCTCGTCGTGGCCGACGGCGCGGTGGAGGTGCGGGCCCATCTGGTGGCGGGGGCGGACCCCGGCACCGAGGTGCACATCACCGGATGGGTGCCGTGGGAGGACGAGAAGGCCGAACTCGTCCCGGTCCACGGCCTGTCGGACGGCTTCGCCCTCTCCGGAACGACCGGCGACACCCCCACCCTGTTCGTGGCCCTCGCCCGTCTCACCGCGGAACCCGACCCCCTGTCCCTCGGGGACCTGGCGACCGTGGAGGTGCGGGGGGACCACGACCTGAGTGTCCGCTGGGCCTCGGGAGAGGTCAGGCAGTTCCGGTTCACGGCTTCAGACGGGCGATCCGCAGCGTCGTCGTGGTCGGTGACGCCCCGCTGAGGGGGGTGGCGTAGGACGGGGTGACGGGCGCGTAGGCCCAGGTGAGGGAGCCGTTCTTGAGGACCGCGACGTCACCGGTGATCCGCGCGCTCACCACCTTGTCGGCGCTGACGAACTTGCCGCTCCAGTCGACGAGCCGCAGATGCGTGCCCGTGAAGGTGCCGGTGCAGGTGCCCGCCGAGCACTTGGCGTTCTTCAGGGACTCCCAGGACAGCAGCAGCTTGTCCTTGCCGTACGGGGCGAGGTGCACGTTGACGTGCTCGGTGCCCTTGGCGGTGGAGAGGTACATCGCCTTGCCGGGACCGGAGTCGCGGTTCTTGAGGAAGGCGATCGCCAGCTGGTGGGTGCTGGTCCTCGGGGTGACCGTCCGGCCGCGGCCGCTGGAGTCGTCCGGGTTCTTCTTGGCGAAGGCGGCGCCCCGGGAGGCGAAGGCGGTCGCGTACCTGCCGGTGGAGGACTTCACCAGGTCGCCGGTGCGGCTCGGGAACGTGCCCCCGCAGTAGCCTGCCCAGCACTGCTCGCGCTGCACCACCGGGGCCTCGTCCGGGGCGCCGATGCCGGTGGAGACGAAGAGCCCCGAGCGCCAGTCGTCGAAGCAGAGGGAGGTGAAGGCGCCGGAGGTCTCGGCTTGCAGGGCGATTCCCTCGTTGTGGCTGCAGCCCCAGCTCCAACCGCCGCTGAGCTTCGCGCCCTTGGTGCTGATGTACGACAGCTTGTCGCCGTAGTGGCCGTCCGCGAAGCCGCCCGCGCCGTGGACGACGAAGTAGGCGCCGTACTTGGTGCCGTTCCAGGTGAGCCGGCCGTCCAGGGTGGGGGCGGTGTCGTGGGAGGCGGTGCCGGTCAGCTCGGTGCGCCAGGTCTGCCTGCCGCCGGTGTAGCGGACGATGGCGGCGGCGGTCTCGTTCCACTTGTTGCTGTCGGAGACCCGGGTCAGGAGCGCGAAGCCGTCGTTGTGGGCGACCAGGCCGCCGACCTCCTCGGTGCCCTTGACGACCGTGTCCGCGCCGGAGCGCTTGCCGGCCGCCGTGAGCGGGGTGACGTGGACGCCGTCCGCGGCCGGCCAGGCGACCCGCAGGGTGCCGTCGGGGGCGGCCGCGGTGGCGGTGCGGTTCCACTCGCGGGTGTTGTTGTAACCCGCCGACAGGTACGGGTACTTGGCGCTCAGGCTCACGGCGGTGCTGGTGACCGTGAGGCCGGGGGAGCCGGTCGGCGCCGCCCCGGCGGTCGCGTACCACGCCCCGGCGAGCACCCCGGCCGCCGCCAGGGCGCCGATCGCGGGCTTGCGGGCCACCCTGACCCGGCGGTGGTGTGTCGTGCGTCGTGCAGATGTCATGCCCTTGGGTGGCCGCCGGGCCGGGAAAGGTTGCCGCACGTTGCCCTTTCTCACCGCCGCCGACGAGAATCCCGCACATGACTTCCAAGATCCGCCATGTGACGATCGACTGCGCCGACGCCTACGCCCTGGGCAGCTTCTGGTCGAAGGTGCTGGAACAGCCCCTGCACGAGGACGACCACCCGGGCGACGAGATGGCCCTGATCGAGGGTGCGGGCCTGCTCTTCATCACCGTGCCGGACGCCAAGACCGTCAAGAACCGGGTCCACTTCGACCTCCAGCCCCAGGACCGCAGCCGCGACGAGGAGGTCGAGCGGGTGCTCGCCCTCGGTGCCACCCTGGTGGACGACCGGCGTAACGCCGACGGCACGGGCTGGGCGGTCCTCGCCGACCCCGAGGGCAACGAGTTCTGTGTGGAGCGCAGCGCGGCGGAGCGCGGGGAGTAGGAGGGGCAACTCCGCACAGTTCGGCGGGCGCCGAAACGACCCGCGCCTAGCGTGGGCGTATGACCGCAGAGCCTGCCGCGACACCCTTCGCCGCACTCCACCACCGCCACGGCGAGCCGCTGCTTCTGCCCAACGCCTGGGACCACGCCTCGGCCGCCGCCCTCGCGGCCCGCGGCTTTCCCGCGATCGGCACCACCAGTCTCGCCGTGGCGGCGGCCGTCGGACTTCCCGACGGCCAGGCCGCGACCCGCGACCACACGCTGCGCCTCGCCCTCACCCTCGGCCCGGAGCCGTACCTGCTCTCCGTCGACGCCGAGGACGGCTTCTCCGGCGACCCTGACGAAGTCGCCGACCTGGCACGGCAGTTGTGGGCCGTCGGGGTCGTCGGCATCAACTTGGAGGACGGGCTCGGGCCGACCGCCCGCCACGCCGCGAAGCTCGCCGCGGTGAAGGCTGCCGTGCCCGGCCTGTTCGTCAACGCCCGCACGGACACCTATTGGCTGGGCGACGGCGACGAGACGGACACCCTGCGCCGCCTCCACGCCTACCAACGGGCGGGCGCCGACGGGGTGTTCGTGCCCGGGCTGACCGACCCCGGCCGGATCGAAACCCTCGTCCGGCACGTCGAGGCCCCGCTCAACCTCCTCTACTCGCCCGCCGGACCCACTGTTCCCCAGCTCGCCCGCCTCGGCGTCCGCCGCATCAGCCTCGGCTCGCTGCTCTACCGGCGGGCGCTGGGCGCGGCCCTGGACGCGGTGGCCGACATCGCGGCCGGGCGGGTACCGGGCGGTACGACACCCTCCTACGACGAGGTGCGTGCACTGGAGAGGAGTGTTTCGGCGAGGACGTCGGCGAACTCCACGGGGTGATCCAGGGTGCCGATATGCCCGCCCGGGAACTCCACCCGTCGACTGCCGAAGCGATCGGCGAGCGACTCGCCGGTGCGGTAGAGGAGTTGGCCGCGCGAGTCGGTGCCGACCGCGAGGGTGAGACGGTGCTCGGGGGCGGTGAGGGAGGGTAGGTGGGCGGAGAACGGGCGCAGGACGTGGGCGAGGAAGATGCCCATCGGGGTTGCGTCGGCGCCCTCGGCGGGCGGCCGTCCGGGGCCGTCCAGCTGCCCGATCAGCTCCTCCCGCCGCTCCCGGCCGTCCGGCAGCACCGTCACACACGGCGGCTCGTGCGCCACCACGTGCGCCAGGCGCCGCGGGTGCCTGGTGAGCAGGTCGAGGACGGCGATGCCGCCGGAGCTGGTCCCGAACACGTAGGCCTGCTCGTCCGGGGGCAGCACCGTCTCCAGCACGCGGTGCGCCCCCTCGCTCCAGTCCGCCGGACGCTGGTCCGGGACCGGCTGGCCGAGCCGGCCGTGGGCGAGGCCCAGCGGGTCGTACGTCACCACGGTGAAGCGCTGCGCCAGCCGCTCGACGAGCGGGCCGAGCCCCATGGGGTGCCCGGCACCGCCCGGCACGAGCAGGAGGACGGGACCGCTGCCCGTGACGTCGTGATGAAGGGGTTCAGTCATCGTTCTTCTGCTCCCGGGGCCAGTGTGTGAGGGCGAGGTGCAGGGCTTCGACCGCCTTGTCCCAGGAGGCCTGGACGTCGCGGGCCGCGCCGAAGCCGCCCGTGGACTCCAGGGCGCAGTAGCCGTGGAAGGTGCTGCGCAGCAGACGGACGGCGTCCGTCAGATCCGGCTCGTCCAGGCCGTAGGCGCGCAGCATGCCGTAGGTGATCTCGGCCGTGCGGCGCAGGGCGGGGGAGCCGGCGATCAGGGCCTGGTCGATACGGATCTGGGTGGCCGCGTACCGGCCCGGGTGCTCCAGCGCGTACGCCCGGTACGCGCTCGCGAACGCGGCCAGCGCGTCCTGCCCGGCCCGGCCCGCCACGGCCGCCGCGATCCGGTCGATCAGCTCGCCGCCCGCGTGCAGCGCGAGCCGGGTGCGCAGGTCGTTGAGGTTCCGGACGTGCGAGTACAGACTCGCGTCCTTCACCCCGAAGCGCCGGGCCAGCGCGGACAGGCTGACGTTCTCGAAGCCCGCCTCGTCGGCGAGGTCGGCGGCGGCCGCGACCAGCCGGTCGACGGTGAGTCCCGCACGTGCCATGAGCCACCTCCTTGGATGCCTAGGGATTATCCTAGGGTATCTAGGTAGGTGGCCGGGCGTCTGCGTGGGGGCGTGTCCGGGCGGCCTCAGTCGATCGGGGCGTACAACACCCCCAGCTTGTCGATCTCGTCGCCCGAGCGGCCGGTGAAGCCGACGATCTGCCAGCCGGACGGCGCGGTGAAGGTGGTGGTGTCCGTGGTCGCCGTACCGGCGGACAGGGTGCGCCCCCTGTCGGTGCCGAAGGAGGCCGAGAAGATCCGCGTACGGCCGTCCTTCTGACCCTCCGTCAGCTTGACCGAGGAGAGGTGCTCGCCGGCGCCCAGGGTGAGGGAGACGGCCGTACCGCCGGTGCCGCCGTGCGCGAGGACCGTACCGTCGTCGTGGGTCAGGGAGACCGCGTCCAGGCGGGCGTCGCCGCGCAGGGTCAGCGTGCGGGGGACGACAGCGGCCGGGAGGTCGTCGGCGTCGTTGAAGGCCGTGCCGTGCGGCCCGCCGAAGAAGCCGCTCGCACGGAGCTTCGGGTTGAGGGTGTAGGAGAAGTCGACGGTGTGCGGGAAGTGGTCGGAGAGGTTCCCGCCGCTGGAGTCGACGAACTCGGCCCACTCGTCGTTGTAGCGGGTCGCGTCGAGGGAGAGCAGGTCGCTGCCGCGGAAGAGGACCTTGTCGACGACCTCGCAGCCGTTCGACGGGGCCGACGTCGGGCACAGCAACGGGTCGGCGCCCTGTGCGGGGGCCGTGCCGCCCTTCACCAGCCGCACCCAGGCATCGGTCAGACCGTTGTCGTTCACGAGCGTGCGGATGTTGTCGCCGGCGCGCGTGTAGCGGGTGTTGGTGTCGCCCATGACGATCACCGCGTTGCCGGCCGAGTTGGCCTGGATGAACGCCGACACCTGGGCGATGTTGGCGCGGCGCGCGGCGAGGGCGTCGTCCGTGTCGTCGGCGTTGGGGTGCAGGTTGTACAGGTCGACGTACACGCCCTCGGCCACGCGCACCCGCGCCAGCGTGAATCCTTTCGGGGTCAGGCAGTTGGTGCCGGTGCAGGCGTTCCACCTGACCCTTTCGAAGTCCTCGAAGGGGTACTTCGAGAGGGTGTTGAGCCCGTCGCCGATGCCGGCACCGCCGCTGGTCGCCGTGCGGTAGGGATGGTTGTCGCCCGCGTACAGCGCCGCGTGGTAGTTGAAGTCCTCCTGGACGTTCACGATGTCGTACCCGGCCAACCTGGGTGAGATCAACGGAGTATTGGTCGCCGGACGACTGGAGCTGAGGCCCTCCGGAAGGCCGGCCACGTTGTACGTGAGCACGCTGAACGAGCCGGAGGTCGCAGCCTGGGCGGTGCCGGCGGAGGCGGACATCCCGGCGAGGGTCAGCGCGCCGGCCGCGAGGGCGGTGAGGAGTCGTCTCATGGGTCGCATGACTCTCATGCTCATCTCAACACCACTGATTTTGAAGGGTAGTTGAGAAAACTGTTCAACATTAATACATGACGTGAGAGTGCCGCTTGAACCGCTGAAGCGGCGGTGCCGCCGACCGGCCGGCCGCCGGTTGTCCGGCTCCGGCTCCCGTCATCCGTTCACCCCCGTGTAGTGCCCGAGGCTCCACCGCCACAGCAGCCGCGCCCCCAGGTACGCCGCCACGCCGAGCAGGGCGAGGAGTTCACCGGGGGCGACGTCGAAGGAGATGTCGCAGACGGCGTGCTTGGCCACGCGCTCCGGGTTGACCAGCGAACGGAGCGCCCCCGCGAAACCGGGACGGCGGACGGTGGTGCGGAAGGTGCGGGACAGGCCGCGCACCTGGATGCTGCCGGTCACTCGAGGAACCTCCGGGTCAGTCGGATCAGCCATAGGGTCGCCGCGAGCGAGGCGGCGGACAGCGCCGTGAGCAGCCACGGGACCGCCTGGATGCCCGAGGCCTCGATGCCCGCCCCGAGCAGCGGCGGCGCTGCCACGCCACCGATCAACGAGGCGGCGATCACCCAGGCCCCTGCGCGTCGGGCCTGCGGCAGAGCCCTGTTCAGCCAGGGCAGTCCGGTCGGGAAGACCGGCGCGATGAACAGACCGACTCCGGCGTACGCCACCGGCGCCGCCCCTTCGACGAGCGCCAGCAGCAGGCACACCGTCATGCCCGCCGCGCACACGGTGAGGATCCGCTCCGGCGGGTACCGCAGCGTCAGGGGGACGACGAGGAAGCGGCCCGCCGTCATCATCAGCCAGTACACGGAGGTCGCCGAGGCGGCCACGGCCGCGCTGTGACCGACGGTCTCCAGATGCGTGGGCTCCCAGCCGCCGACGCCCGCCTCCACCGCGACGTTGAGGATGTAGAGGGCGAGGAAGCCCAGGAGGATGCGGGGGAGCCCGAGGGCGCCCCGGGATGACGCGGATGATGTGTTGCCGGATGCCTGTGTCCGTACGCCCCTTGAGCCGACGAGCGTCAGCAGCGCCGCCAGTGCCGCGCATGCCCCGAACCCCCAGGCGTAGTCGTCCGGGCCCGCCCACGCCACCACCGCCGGGCCGAGAACCGCACCGATGCCGAAGTGGGCGTTGAGGACGTTCAGCATGGCCGTGGAGCGGTCGCCGAAGCCGACGGCGAAGAGTTGGTTGAGGCCGTAGTCGATGCCGCCGAAGCCGAGGCCGCCGAGGAACGCGGCGGCCAGGGCCATCGGCCAGCCCGGGGCGAGCGCGAAGCCCGCGCCGCCCACCGCCATCAGAACGTAACCGGCCGCCAGCAGCGAACGGTTGCTGATCCGGGAATGCACGGCGTTGAAGACGAGCACGCCCGCCACCCCGCCGGTGAAGTGCAGACTCAGACCGAGGCCCGCGCCCGAGGGGGACAGACCGAACTCGGCACGCAGGCCGGGGACCGCCGGGCCGTAGAGCGCCTGGAGCATGCCGATGAGGACGAAGCCCCCGCAGGACGCGACCGCGGCCGGCCGGGTGAACAGCCGCCGGCCGGCCGCGGAGGTCGTCAGGACCGTGTCAGTCAACTGGTCTCCGAAGAGGAGTCCGGCGAAGGGGTCTGCGAGAACACGAAGGAGAACTGCGCGGGCTCGGCCCGCAGGTGGTACTGGGGCAGCGGGCCGGGTCCGCAGGACTGGGAGCCGAGGCCGTGCAGGCCGTGGTCGAGGTTGACCCACACCGTTGCGCCGGGCGTGAGGTCGGTGCGGTGGGCGGCCGCATCCAGCTGCTCGGTCGTCCAGCGGCGGGCGGAGAAGAAGAACTCCGGGTCGCCCTCGATGCGCAGGCCGCCGATCTCCGCCCAGCGGACGTCGGCGCGGGCGCCGTTCTCCTGCGGACGGACGTACGGCGTCTGTAGATCATCCACGGTCGACTGCCAGCGGTCGACGGTATACGCCATCCTGCTGTCCGGATACGCCTCACCCGGGCCGCCGCCGTACCACTGCACACGGTCGGCTGTATTCAATCCGAAGCGGATGCCGAGCCGGGGCAGTGGAACGGTCCAGTCGCCTTCGGGTGTCACGGATACGGTCAGCTGTAGACGATTCCCGTCCGACGTCCAGCGGTATACGGTCGACAGTCCGATCTCCCAGGCCGCAGGCGCCACCCGGGTGCGCACCGTCAGCGCGTCGTCGCCCAGCTCCACCGCTTCCAGCCGGTGCCGCATGCGGTGCAGACCGAGCTTGCGCCACAGCAGGCCGTAGCGGAGGTCGGTCTGCCAGGCAGCGCCGTCGTCGTTGTCGGTGGTCGCCCGCCACACGTCCACCCGCAGCCCCGAGACGTCCACCCCGCCGATCGTCCGCAGCGCGCCCGTGCGCGCGTCGAAGGAGGCCGGGCCGAGGGTGATCCGCCCGTCTCCGAGCACCGGACCGTCGGTCGCCGCGACCGACGGCGCCTGCCGCGCGGACACGGCGAACTGGCCCCAGGCCACGACATGGTCCTTCGGCGCCCACGGGGTCTCGTCGGCGAGCACCGCCCGTACCGTCCAGTGGGCCTCGCCGGCCGGCGTCGCGGCGGGCGGCTCGGGCAGCTTCACCTCGGCCGACTCGCCGGGCGCCAGCGCGGGCACCGGCAGGGCACCGGAGCCGACCGTCTCGCCGTCCACCTGGTAGGACCACGTGAACGCCAGCGCCGACAGGTCGGCGAAGTCGTACTTGTTGGTGACGCGGACGGTCCGGCCCGAGCCGTCGGCCTCGATGCCGACCGGTTCGATCACCTTCTTGTACTCGACCAGGCCGGGGGAGGGCTGCCGGTCGGGGAAGAGCAGGCCGTCGCAGACGAAGTTGCCGTCGTGCAGCTCCTCGCCGAAGTCACCGCCGTAGGCGTAGCCGTACCGCTCGTCCCTGATGCCGTGGTCGATCCACTCCCAGATGAAGCCGCCCTGGAGCCGCTCGTACGTCTCGAAGATCCGCTGATAGTCGGCGAGTCCGCCGGGGCCGTTGCCCATGGCGTGCCCGTACTCGCAGAGAATGAAGGGGAGTTCGCGGCGCCTGTGCGTGCCGCCGTCCAGGCCGCGGCCGATCCGCTCGACCTCGGCGTGGTCGGCGTACATCCGCGAGTACATGTCCGTGTCACGGCAGCCGAGATCGCCCTCGTAGTGCACGAGCCGTGAGGAGTCGCGGCCGTGGATCCACTCGGCCATCGCGGTGAGGCCGCGGCCGGTGCCGGCCTCGTTGCCGAGGGACCAGATCACGACCGAGGGGTGGTTCTTGTCCCGCTCGACCATCCGGCCGGCGCGGTCGAGCAGCGCCGGGGTCCAGCGGTCGTCGTCGACCGGGTTGCCCCGCCACGCCTGCTCGGTGAAGCCGTGGGTCTCCAGGTCGCACTCGTCGATCACCCACAGGCCCAGCTCGTCGCACAGGTCCAGGAAGGCGGGGTGCGGCGGGTAGTGGGAGGTGCGGACGGCGTTGATGTTGTGCCGCTTCATCAGCAGCACGTCCTCGCGCATGGTGTCCGGGTCGAGCGCCCGGCCCAGCTCTGGGTGCCACTCGTGCCGGTTGACCCCCTTGAAGAGGACCGCCCGGCCATTGACCTTGATCAGGCCGTCCGACAGCTCCACCGTGCGGAAGCCGATGCGCAGCGGTACCCGCTCGCCCTCGGTGGCCAGCACACCGTCGTACAGCCGCGGACGCTCCGCCGACCAGGGCTCGGCCGGCACCGTCACCGGCTCGCCGGTCGGGATGTCGATGCCGAGGTCCGGGACGGTCACCCGGCCGTCCACGTCGGAGTCGACACGCAGAGTGCCGGTGCCGGTGACATGGTCGTAGGAGGCGTGCACGAAGAAGTCGAGGGCGCTGCCCGCCGGGCGGTGCAGCAGGGTGACGTCACGGAAGATGCCGGGCAGCCACCACTGGTCCTGGTCTTCCAGGTAGGAGCCCGCCGACCACTGGTGGACACGGACCGCCAGTACATTGCCTACAGTCTTCAGCAGATGGCCGACCGCGAACTCGTGCGGCAGCCGGGAGCCCTTGAACTCGCCGATGTCGGTGCCGTTCAGCCAC
Source organism: Streptomyces sp. NPDC005728 (assembly GCF_040630895.1). Lineage (NCBI taxonomy): Bacteria > Bacillati > Actinomycetota > Actinomycetes > Kitasatosporales > Streptomycetaceae > Streptomyces > Streptomyces sp. NPDC005728. The sequence goes on along the minus strand of NZ_JBEXYL010000001.1, from coordinate 359,153 downwards.
ACCCGGGCGCAGGACTCCACGCCGTCGAAGCGCAGCACCGCCCCGCCGCCGGCCGGCCAGTCCTGCGGCAGGTCGAAGACGCGCAGATGGTCTCCGGTGGGGTTCTCGGTCGGCACGCGGGGCGGGTCGACCGGGAACGGGTAGAGGTGGTTGGTGTAGATGGGGGATCCGAAGGAGCCGCCGCCCTGGAGGACCCAGTGGCCGGGGACCGACACCTCCGCCCAGCCGCCGGCGTCGTAGCCCTCCTCCGCGAAGGAGTCGTCCTCGGCGTCGGCCGTGTCCGACAGCCTGAAGCGCCAGCTGCCGTTCAGTGAGAGGGACTCGGCGTCCGAGGACGCGTACCAGGCGCGGGGCGGCAGGGCCCCGGAGCCCGGCGAGACGTCCTCGACGTAGTCGGTGGTGGTGTGCAAAGACATCGGTCTCCTAGCTCAGCCCTTGATGCCGGTCTGTGCGATTCCCTGTACCAGCCAGCGTTGGAGGAAGAGGAACACGAAGAGCAGGGGCAGGATGGAAATGGCGGTCGCCATGAAGATCAGGTGGTAGTTGACGGTCTGGTTGGTCATGTACGACGACAGCGCGACCTGGACCGTCCAGGCGCTCGGATCCTGGCCGATGACCAGCGGCCACAGGAAGGCGTTCCAGCCGCTGATGAAGGTGATCGTCGCCATGGCGGCGAAGAAGTTCAGTGAGTTCGGTACGACGACCCGCCAGTACGCGCTCCAGTGGCTCAGCCCGTCCACGCGCGCCGCCTCCTCCAGCTCCTTCGGGAACCCGAGGAAGTACTGCCGGAAGAGGAAGCAGGTGAAACCACTGAACAGGCCCGGGATGATCAGACCCCGGTAGGTGTCCACCCAGCCGAGGGAGGAGACCAGGACGAAGCTCGGCACGAAGGTGACGGCGGTGGGGACCATCAGGGTCGCGAGGACGGCGTAGAAGATTTTGTTGGCGTGCCGGTAGGGGATGCGGGCGAGGCCGTAGCCGGCCATGGAGCAGATCAGGAGGATGCCGGCGGTCATGAGGACGGCCATGACCGTCGAGTTCCACAGGGCCCTGCCGAAGTCGACCGTCTCGTCGTCGAACAGCTCGCTGATGTTGCCCCACCGCAGGTGTGTGGGGAACCATTTCCAGTTCTCTCCCGTGATCTCCGGGTCCGTCGACAGTGCGTTGCGGACGATCAGGTAGAAGGGGAGCAGGAAGAGCACGGCGGCGACGCTGACGGCGAGGTACAGGCCCGTGTTGCCGAGGACGCTCCCGCGCCTGACGCGATGCGTTGTGTCCGACGAGGGTGTCTGGGTGGTCACTTGGCCTCCTCACCCCTTCCGAAGCCCATGATCTTGCCCTGGAGCAGGGTGATGACGCAGATCAGTGCGGTCAGGATGACTGCTCCCGCGCTGCCGGAGCCGTAGTCCTGGTTGGCGCCGAGGGCTGTCTTGTAGAGCTGCATGAGAGGCGTCTGACCCCAGGTCGCCCTGGTCGTGATGATGTTGTAGAACTCGTCGAAGGCCTGGTAGGCGGCGATGAGCAGCAGCAGGATCACCGCGGTGGAGGTCGCGCGCAGCTGCGGCAGCGTGATGTACCGGAAGGTCTGCCAGCCGGGCTTGGCACCGTCGATCGAGGCGGCCTCGTACAGCTCCGCCGGGATGTTCTGCAGCGCCGCCAGGAACAGGATCATGTAGAAGCCGGCCTGCAGCCACAGCCGTACGGTCACGATGACCAGCCAGTACCAGGGCGGGCTCGGGTTGGACACCCAGGCGACGTTGTCGGCGCCGAACCAGCCGAGCACCGTGTTGGCCAGGCCGAACCGGACCCCGTTGAAGACGGCCATCTTCCAGATGAGGGCGGCGGCGACATAGGAGCAGGCGGTGGGCAGGAAGAACACCGACCGGAAGAACGCCCGCATGAACCGCAGCCGGTGCACCAGCAGTGCCAGACCCAGCGAGAGTGCCCAGGTGGTCGGCACGATGAAGGCGGCGAAGACGGTGAAGGTCACCAGCGAGCCGGTGAAGTCGCTGTTCGTCAGCATGTGCCGGTAGTTGGCGAAGCCGACGAAGTCGCTGGGCGTGACGGTGAAGCGGGCGTCGAAGAAGCTGAGCCAGATGCTCCAGCCGATGGGGACGAAGACGAAGATCACCAGGCCGATGAGGAACGGCCCGGTGAAGAGCCAGAAGTTCAGGGTGTTGGCGGCCCGCAGGCTCCGCCGCGGCCGGGTCCTGGAGGTCTTGGCCGGGGTGGGGCGCGCGGTGCCACGCGTGGTGGTGGTCGACATGTCGTGGTCCGTCCGTCGACCTATCCGAAGAGCTTCTTGAGCTCGCGGTCGATCTTCTTGTCGCAGGCGTCGAGCGCGGCCTCCGGGTCCCCGCCCTTGCGGACGCAGTCGGCCATGACGGCGTCCCAGGCGCTGTACATGGCCTGCGTCCAGCTGATGTTGTCGAAGTGCCCGTAGGTGTTGAAGAGCTTCACGCCCTCCGAGGGCAGACCCGACTTGAGCTTGCCGGCCTGCGCGGCGATCGACGTGCGCGGCGGGATGTGGAACCCGTAGGACGTGGCGAAGTCCTCCTGGTACTTCCTCTGGTCGAGCCACAGCCACTTCACGTATTCCTTGGCCGCGTCCACGTTGCTGCCCTTGGCGTTGACGAACATCGACCAACCGCCGTTGTAGACCGAGGGCCTTCCGCTGCTGCCGACCTTCGGGAAGGCGAAGACGCCGAGATCGTCGCCGAGCGCCTGCTGCATCACGGGCATCGCCCACATGCCGCAGAACTGGATGGCACACAGCCCCTGGCTGATCGCGGACGGGTCCCAGAAGTCGGCCGGGGCGTCCAGCAGCAGGTTGCCGCTGGAGAACAGCTTGCGGAGCAGGCGCAGGCCGTCGACGACCGCGTCGGTGTGGTAGCCGATCTCGTTCTTCTCGGTGAGAGGCTCGGCGCCGGCCGACCAGATCAGCGGCAGCTCGATCGCGTGCAGGTCATTGCCGAGGAAGAGGCCCTTGACCTTGGAGGTGGTGAGCTTGTCGGCAGCCTCGATCAGTTCGTCCAGGGTGGTCGGCACGGAGACGTTCGCTTTCTCCAGCATCGACTTCCGGTAGAAGAAGAACTGCGGGTCGTCGATCATCCGGACGCCGTAGATCTTGCCGTCGAACGTGTGCGACGTGATGTCGGCCGGATTGAAGTCGTCCTTGACCGGGTCGATGATGTCGGACAGGTCCGCCACCTGGCCGCTCTTGACCATCTGGATCTGCGGGTGGAACTCGAAGACGTCCGGCGCCTGCTTGGTGAGCAGAGCGGCGAAGAGCTTGGTCTCGTAGTCGGCTCCGGTGATCCACTGTGTGGACACGTCGGCCTTGTCGTATGCCTTCGCGTACCGCTTGACCGCCTGCTCGACCCCGGCCTCGCCGTACGCGTGGAAGTACTGGACCAGGTTCTTGCCCGAACCGGAGCCGCCGCCACGGCCGTTGTTGCCGCCGCATGCGGCGAGCGTGCCGGCGGCGGCCAGGCCCGCTGCGGCCCGGAAGATCGATCGGCGGTCCCAGGTGCTGCTCTGTGCCGACATGCTGACGTCCTTGTCTGTCGAGTACTGCTGCGGCTCTCCGCGTGACTGCCAGATGGCTCGAAGTGCTGTGCGGTGCGGGGACGTTAACCTTCGGCTAAGCCTTCGGCAAGGGGTCGAACGAAGTCTGTTCGAAGTGTTGTGTCTGGTTCGGAATCCCGAACATAGGGAGGGAGAGAGGGAGTTGAGGGCCGCCGGGTCAGGGACGTGACCGGCGGCCCTCGGCCCGCGGGGAGCGGCCGACTACTGTCTGGTCCAGGCCTCGTTGCTGCCGCCGGTGCAGCTGTAGAGGATCACCTTGCTGCCGTCGGCGGTCGCCTGCCCGCTGACGTCGAGGCACTGGCCCGAGGCCTCATTGACGATCTGCCCGTTGGAGTTCAGCAGCCAACGCTGAGTGCCGTCACCGGTCGCGGCGGCCGATGTCAGCCCCGAAGTCCCGGCCGTCAGGTAACCGTCGGACCCCTTCAGGGTGCCCTGTGCGTCGTACGACCACGCCTGTCCGGCCGCGCCCGTGCACGTGGCGATCGCCGCGCCCGAGGCGTCGGCGGTCAGGCACTTGCCGGACTGCTTGCCCACCAGCGCACCGGTCAGCGCCGAACTGCCGTGCCCCTTCTGGTCGAAGACGTACGTCGTGACCGAACGGGCCGCGAGCGTCGCCGAGACCGTGCCGCCGCGCACGGCCGGCTTCGCGGCCTTCGCCCAGTTCTCGTCCGCCGAAGTGCGCACCGCCTGCGTGGCCCGCACCGGCGTACGGCTGTTGAAGTGCAGGTTCAGCGCGGTGTCGGTGGTGTTGTGGTTGTTCACCACGACCACCCACGTACCGTCCCGGTCGTAGGACGACACCTCCACGCCGTCCGGCGCGCCGGTCACGTCGTGCGCAACCGAGCCCGGCTTCACGAACTTGCTGTACTGGCCCAGCGCGTAGTAGCGCTTGGTGAAGTACAGGGTCTGGTTGCCGTTCGTGGCGTAGTCCGGGTCGTAGTAGATCAGGCCGTCGTTCCAGCCGTCGCCGTTCTTCGCGAGCGGGTCGCTGCCGATCATCTCCGACAGCGCCACCCACCACTGGAACGCCGAGTCGTGGGCGGTCGCGAAGTCCTTGTGGATGATCCGGGACAGGTTCAGGCCGCCGTCGATCGTCGGGTCGTACTCCTGCGCCCAGCCGGTGCCGCCCTTGCCGAAGCAGCAGATCTCCGTCGACCAGGACTCCTTGCCGGCCGCCCTGGAGGTCTCGTACACCTTCGCCCGGTCCGCGTCGGACGGGTTGTCGTAGGTGTGGTGAGCGAGCTTGGACACGTACTGGGCCGTGCCCGGCTGCGAGATCCACTGCGGGACCTCGGAGTTGAACTTGACGGTGCTGGTCGACTCGTCGGCGATGATGCCCGTCCTCTGGTGCCGGGCCCGCTGCTCGGCGCCGAGTGCGCGCACGATGTCGTCCCGCTGGGACGGGTCGACGAGCATGCCCTCCTGACCGCAGGAGTCGAAGCTGTTCGTCGGCTCGTTGAAGGGACTGATGTAGTCGAACTGCACGCCCTGCCGGGCGAAGTGGTCGGTGACGTCGGCGACGTACCGGGCGAAGTCCTGCTCGTTCTCCGCCTTCAGATAGCCGCCGCAGCTCTTGCCGTTCGTCTTCCACGCCGCCGGCGCGCTGTTGACGAACCCGATCAGGTCCTTGACGCCGTACTTGGCGGCGGCGTACAGGAAGTACCGGCCGGCCTGGTCCTTGCTCCAGTCGTAACCGCCGTCCGGTTTCAGGAAGTCCTCGGGGGCGCGCGGCGCGTAGGTCACGCCGGTGCCGCCCCCGCCGATGTTGTAGCGGTACGCGCTCAGGTCCAGGCCCTGTTTCGAGAACAGCAGCTTGGCGACCCGCGCCTGGACCTCGGGGTCGAAGTTCTTCAGGTCGTTGACCCACCAGGCGCCCGAGGCGCCTATGTCGTCGATGGTCTGGGCTGCGTGGGGGGAGACCTCTGCCGTCGCGGGTTCGGCGGCGTTCGCGGCCGGGGAGGTGAGGAGCGGGCCGGTGACAGCCAGTGCGGCCGCGGCTGTCAGCAGGACCGATCTCCTGCGGGCGGGAACGGTGCGGGGGTGAGACACGTGCATCCCTTCCGTCGTCATGAAGGCGGTGCGGTACGGCTCCTTGCAGGTGCGGTGGTGCGCTTGGTGGTGCCGGTCCTCTGCCCGACGGACTGCAGAGCACCCTCGAGCGCGAACGTGGCCGCGCCCAGGGACACCGGGTCGGTGGGGATCGGGGAGAGGACGATCTCGGTGGCGGCCAGCGGCCGCCTCAGCGCGTGCCGGGCGACGGCCGCGCGCACCTCGCCGAGCAGCGGCTCGCCCAGCCGGGACGCCACCCAGCTGCTGAGCACGACCACTTCGGGGTTGAGGAGGTTGATCAGGTCGGAGATCCCGGCGCCCAGGTAGCGGGCGGTGTCCCGGACCACCTTGAGCGCGACGGGATCCTCTGCGGCGACCGCCCCGGCCAGCGCGTCGATGGTGGCCGTCTGGTCCCCGGGGTGCAAGAGAGCGGACTGCGGACTGAGTTCGCGCAGGTTCTGCATGATGCCGGGCGCGCCGACGTACGTCTCCACGCAGCCGTGGTTGCCGCAGTGGCACAGCCGCCCGTCCAGCACCAGCGTGGTGTGCCCCCACTCGCCGGCGCTGTTGCTCACACCCCGGTGCAGGCCGCCGCCGAGGGCCAGGCCGGCGCCGACGCCCGTGCCGAGGTTGACCACCACGGCGTCCCCGCGGCCCCGCGCCGCCCCGAACCACAGCTCGGCGATCGCGCAGGCGCGCAGCGGATTGTCCAAGTACAGGGGGTGGGCGATGTGTTCGGCGAGCAGATCGAGCAACGGCACGTCGTGCCAGTTCCAGTTGGGCGCGTACTCGGCGATCCCGGTGTCCCGGTCCACCTGGCCCGGCACGCTCACCCCGACGCCGAGCACCCGGGCCGCCTCGACCCCGGCCTGCGCGACCACCGAGCCGACGGCGGCGGCGACATGGCCGACCACCTGCTCCGGCCGGCTCTCGCCGGGCCGCATGTCCTCGTCGGCGCGGGCCAGCACGTTCAGCGCCAGGTCGAACAGCTCGACATGGACGTACGTCTCCGCGATGTCGACGCCGATCAGCGCGCCCCCCGAGGCGTTGACGGCGACCAGCCCCCGGGGGCGGCCCCCCGCGGAGTCCTCGAAGCCGACCTCGGTGATCATGCGCAGGTCCAGCAGCTCGCCGACGAGCGTGGCGACCGTGGCCAGGCTCAGTCCGGTGGCGGCGGCCAGTTCCTGCCGGGAGGTGGGAGACTCGGCGATGATCTGGCGCAGCACCTCGTAGCGGTTCGCGGTGCGGATGTCACGTGATGTGCGCTTCACGGAGCTGCCCCTCCCATCCCGTCAGGCCGGGCCGGGGCGGGGTGGGCACCGGCGCGGCGTCAGGCTATGGGCTGGGAGGGACGTTCGACAAGGGCTTAGGAAAGGGGGTGTAGAAAGTCTCCCAGGACATCCCGGACGAAGGCGTTGGTGAACTTGCCGGTGGGGTCCAGGGACTGGGCCAGATGCCGGAAGTCGGCCAGGTGTGTATACCGTCCACGGAGTACCGTCGACGGCACGGTGAAGACCTTGCCCCAGTGCGGGCGCGGATCGAAGGGCTCCAGTGCCTCCTCCACCCGGCGGACCACCGGCAGCACGGCCTCCGTGTCCGCGATCCAGGTGAAGTGCAGGGCCACGGAGTCGCGGCCGTGGGCCGGGCTGAGCCACTGCGGGTCCGCGGCGATCGTACGCACCTCGCAGGTCTGCAGTACGCCGGCGACCGCCGACCGAATATCGTCGATTGCATACAGCGCATCGACGGCCGTCGACCGCGGCAGCAGATACTCCGACTGCAACTCCTCACCACTGCTCGGCGTGAACTGTGCCCGGAAGTGCGGTAGCCGCTCGTGCCACGGCCCCGGCACCCCGAACTGCTGCGTGCAGTTACCCGCGGGCATCCCGGGCACAGGGTGCAGTGCCTCGGTCGCGGCAGCGGCCCACGGGAAGTCCACCGGCGCCTGGTCGGTGCGGCGCTTGACCCAGACCTGCCGGAAGCCCGGCGCCCCCCAGTCGGTGAACAGACTCACGCTGTACGCCGACGCCGCCACAGCCGCGTAGTCCAGCCCGTCCAGCGGAAGTTCGGTGAACACGTACTGCTCGACCTCGTAGGCCGGCTCCAGGTCCAGGGTGAGCCCGCTGACCACGCCGAGCGCGCCGAGCGAGGTCACGGCACCGTCGAAGCGGGCGTCCCCCCGGCCGATCGACACCACCGATCCGTCCGCCGTGACCAGCTCCACCTCCCGCACCGCCGCCGCGAGCGGGCCGTTGCCCACCCCCGAGCCATGGGTGCCGGTCGCCACCGAGCCGGCCACCGAGATGTGCGGCAGTGAGGCCATGTTGGGCAGCGCGAGGCCGTGGGCGTGGACCCTGCGGGCCAGCTCGGCGTACCGGACGCCGCCCGAGACCCGCACCGTACGGGCCGCGGTGTCCACGTCGATCAGCGGCGGCAGACTGGCGATCGACAGGAGTACGCCGTCGCCGCCGGGGTCGGCGATCCGGTTGAAGGAGTGGCCGCTGCCCAGCACCCGTACTCTCGCGCTGCCGGCCACCAGGGTCCTGAGCGCGTCGAACGTGTCCGGCCGGTGGAACGCCCCGGCCCTGTAGGTGATGTTGCGCGCCCAGTTGGTGACCGTAGGCGCCGTGTCCGTCATCCCTGTCGTCCTTCCCGCAAGCGCATGTCCGTTGACCCTCTCTTTCGCCGGGACCTAACTTAGAGAGCGGTTGCTGTCCGCAGGTCACCGAGTCGGAGGGGTACGTCCTTGCCCGAGCGTCCGCAGGCGCTGTTCGCCATGGCGGCCCGCAACGTGCCGCACGTCTTTCCGCCGGAGCTGCTCGCCCGGTTGTGTGAGCACGTGGAGATCGATCCCGGGCTGGTGGCGCAGGACTTCACCGACCCCCGGCTTCGAGAGCCCCTCGCCCGCACCGAGGTCCTGATCACCGGCTGGGGCTGCCCCCGCCTGGACGCGGCCGCCCTGGACGCGGCCCCGGAACTGCGCGCGGTGCTGCACGCGGCCGGCTCGGTCAAGGGCTTCACCACGCCCGAGGTCTGGCGGCGCGGCATCGTCGTCTCCTCGGCCGCCGCCGCCAACGCGCTGCCGGTCGCCGAATACACCCTCGCGATGATCCTGCTCGCCGGAAAGGACGTGTTCGCCCAGCGCGACCTGCTGCGCACCCGCCGCACCTTCCCCTACGGCGACCTCGTCCCCGGCATCGGCAACCACGGCCGCCGCGTCGGCATCGTCGGCGCCTCCCGCGTCGGCCGTCGCCTCATCGAACTGCTCCGGCCCCACGACCTGAGGGCGAGTCTCGCCGACCCGTACGTCGACGAGGCCGAGGCCGCCCGGCTCGGCGTGCCCCTGCTGTCCCTCGACGACCTGCTGCGCACCTCGGAGATCGTCACCCTGCACGCCCCGCAGACCCCGGAGACCCGGCATCTGGTCGGCGCCCGCGAACTCGCCCTGATGCCCACCGGATCCGTGCTCGTCAACACCGCGCGCGGAGCCCTGGTCGACCATGACGCGCTGACTGCGGAACTGCGCACCGGACGCCTGAGCGCCGTGCTGGATGTGACCGACCCCGAGCCGCTGCCCGCCGACTCCCCGCTGTTCGACCTGCCCAACGCCTTCGTGACCCCGCACCTCGCCGGTTCCCAGGGCAATGAGGTGGCCCGGCTCGGGCGGACGGTGGTGGAGGAAGCCGGTCGACTGTCGGCGGGCGACGGTCTTCTGTATGCAGTCGACCGCGCGGAGCTGGAGCGAACGGCGTGACGAGGGTTCGCGCGAGCGATGCGTCGATCAACTGATTCGGTTGTGCAGGTGGCTCACGCCTTCGTTTTCAGCAAAGGTATGGCCAATAATCTGCGATTTCGGTAACTTCGGTGGACATGACGTCTCACCCGCTCGACCCCCGGCTTCCGCAGACCGACCTCACCCGCCACCGCCGCCTGCGCGAGCAGGGCAGTCTGGAGCGGGCCGATCTCGACGCGATCCTGGACGCCGGTTTCGTCTGTCACCTGGGCGTGGTGGTCGAAGGGCGGCCGGTGGTCGTCCCGACCGTGTACGGACGGGACGAGCGGCAGCTGTACGTCCACGGATCCGTGGCCGGCCGCAGCCTGGCCGGTGATCTCCCGGTCTGTGTGACCGTCACGCACGTCGACGGGCTGGTGCTCGCCCGGTCCGTCTTCGAGCACGGGGTGAACTACCGCAGCGCCATGATCCACGGCACCGCCCGCAAGGTCACCGGTCCTGAGCAGAAGCTGGAGGGGCTCCGCCGGCTCACCGAGCAGGCGACGCCGGGGCAGTGGTCGTACGCCCGGCGGCCGAACCGGAAGGAACTCGCCGCCACCACCCTCCTCGCCCTCTCCCTCGAAGAGGCCTCCGTCAAGATCCGGACCGGCGCTCCCGACGACGGCGACGGCCCCGACGCGGAACTCGGCCTGTGGGCCGGAGTCCTGCCGCTGACCTCCGTCTGGGGCGAGCCCGTGCCCGACCCGGCGCTGCCGGCCGACACCGCCGTACCGGGCCACGTCGCGCGGCGTGCGGGGACCCGGCACGGCTGACGCGGGAGCGGGGGCATACGGTGAGAGGCGAACGCCTGAGCCGGGAGGAGATTACGGATGGGCAGTCGCACCGCGCTGGTCGAGGATCTGATGGAGCGTTTCCCGCATGTGCCACGGGAGGCCGTCTTCAAGGAGGACCTGCTCCGCGGCGGCGTCGCCTTCGACCCGTCCGCCCTCAGTGACAACGAGAGCGGCGAGGTCAAGCCGAAGTCGTACTTCATCTTCTCCTTCGACCACGGCACCCTGCCCGAACTGGGCGAGGCGGCGCTGCGCCGGCCCCCGGAGGAGATCGTCCTCACCGGCGGCCCGTACGACCTGCGCCGTACGGTGGTCTCCGTACGGGTGAACCCTGCCTCGCCGTACCGGGTCGCCGCCGACGAGGAGGGGCTGCTCGGGCTGTACCTCGACGGGAAGCGGATCGCCGACGTCGGTGTGCCGCCGATGCCCGAGTACTACCGGCACACGCTCTCCAACGGGAAGTCCGTCATGGAGGTGGCACCCACCATCCAGTGGGGCTATCTGATCTACCTCACCGTCTTCCGGGTCTGCCAGTACTTCGGCGCCAAGGAGGAGTGCCAGTACTGCGACATCAACCACAACTGGCGCCAGCACAAGGCCGCCGGTCGACCGTATACAGGAGTCAAGGACGTCGAGGAGGTCCTCGAGGCCCTCGAGATCATCGACCGGTACGACACCCAGAAGGCGTCCACCGCCTACACCCTCACCGGCGGCGCCATCACCAAGACGGTGGCGGGGCGGGACGAGGCCGATTTCTACGGCCACTACGCCAAGGCCATCGAGGAGCGCTTCCCGGGCCGCTGGATCGGCAAGGTCGTCGCGCAGGCGCTGCCGAAGGCGGACGTGCAGCGGTTCAAGGACTACGGCGTGCAGATCTACCACCCCAACTTCGAGGTGTGGGACCGCCGGCTGTTCGAGCTGTACTGCCCCGGCAAGGAGCGCTACGTCGGCCGGGACGAGTGGCACCGGCGGATTCTGGACTCGGCGGAGATCTTCGGCGCGCGGAACGTGATCCCCAACTTCGTGGCGGGCGTGGAGATGGCCGAGCCGTTCGGTTTCACCACCGTCGACGAGGCCATCGCCTCCACCACCGAGGGCCTGCGCTTCTTCATGTCGCACGGCATCACGCCGCGCTTCACCACCTGGTGCCCCGAACCCACCACCCCGCTCGGCAAGGCCAACCCGCAGGGCGCGCCGCTGGAGTACCACATCCGGCTCCTGGAGGCCTACCGGGCCACGATGGACGAATTCGGCCTCTCCTCGCCCCCCGGCTACGGCCTGCCCGGACCCGGCCGTGCGGTGTTCTCCGTCAGCTCCTTCATGGACAGCCTGCCCGCCGCCGACCCGGTGGAGGTGTGATCCGTCCCGGCGAACCGGCGAGAGGGTGAGCGGAACGGCACCCGTATCCGTATCAGAGGCCGGAGTTATGGGCACGGGCGGCCACGGTCACATCACGCGACCTTCTGGTCACCGGATTTGAATACGGCGCTTGTCAGTTGTGTCGAAGACGTGAAAGGCTCCTGCCGCCGCGAGGTTCCCTCCAACTCCATTCCCCCTATGGTGAGTTGACCTCGCTCGTGGATGCAGGAGTCCCATGTCCGACCTGCCGACCCCCCAGGACGCCACCGAGGCCGCGCTGTTCTCGGAGTGCTGGGACGCCGTGCTCTCGTACGCCGACCTGTGCACCTCCGGCTCCCTGACGGCGCATCAGCTGGCCACCGAGGCGTTCACTCTCGGCATGCGCGAGGTGCGCGGCGCCGGGACCGTGCCCGTGCGCGGCACCGCCCGGCGCGTCGGCCGGCTGCCGATGATCCCGGAGCTGCTGACCGCCGTGCGCAACACGGCCGCGGGCTGGGAGGCCGACGGCCAGGGCCACAAGCTGGATCCCGACCTGAGGCTGTGGCTCAACTCGGGCCAGGCCGCCCGCTACACCGGCCCGCCGCTGCAGCGCCCGGTCGCGCTGCGCGGCCTCAGGGACATGCAGGACGCGGACGCCTCGCTGCTGTGGCTCGCCGAGGTGGAGGCGCTGCCCCTGCCCACCGTGGCCCGTCGGCTCGGCCTCGACCCGGCCACCGTCACCGAGGAACTCGACCAGGTCCGCGCCCTGTTCCGGGACCGCTGCCACCGTGCGCACGTCGACACCCCGATGGACGCGCAGTGCCGCAGCTATGCCCGTCTGCTGGACGCCGTCACCCGCTCGCCGGCCGCGGACACGCCGGGCGACCTCTCCCGGCACCTCGCCACCTGTGTGCAGTGCGCCGAGGCCGCCGCCTGCCTGCGGCTGCACGGGGGCGGCCTGCCCGCCGCGCTGGTCGGCGGGGTCGTCGGCTGGGGCGGCCTCGCCTATCTGGAGCGCCGGCGCCGCGCCGCCGAGGTCCGTCTGGGTGCGGGCCGGCCGGGCGCGGCCGAGGCCGACCCCGGCGACCCGAAGGAGAGCGCCGGCCGCAGCCGCGTCCTGCGCAACGGCCTGCTCGCCGCCGCCGTCCTGCTCTCGGTGCTGGCGCTCGGGGTGTCGATGATGCCGTTCGACGGCTCGGGCGACGCGGGCGACGGCAAGGCGGCCGCCGCCCGCGACGACCGGCAGCCGGTCGCGGACCCCGACATCCCCGACACCGCCGGCACCGCGTCCGGCACCGCCACCGAGCCGACCCCTTCCCGCACGCCTTCCGCCACCCCCTCGGCGACCGCGATCAAGGGCCGGTCCGGCCGGAAGGACCCCGGCCCCGAACCCCAGGGCACCTCCTCCGCCACCACCGGCAGCAGCCCGAGCCGTACGACCGCACCCGCCACCGCCTGCCGGGTCGCCTACAACCTGGACAGCCAGTGGCCCGACGGCTTCCAGGCCACCGTCACCGTCACCACCGACAAGGCCCTCACCGGCTGGCAGGTCGCCTGGACCTTCGGCGACGGCCAGCAGGTCGGCCAGATGTGGGACGCGACGGTCCACCAGAACGGCTCCCGCGTCACCGCCACCGCCGCCGACTACAACAAGTCCGTCGCCGCGCACTCCACCCTGAGCTTCGGCTTCCTCGCGACATGGCAGGGCGAGAACGGGGCGCCGTACGGCTTCACGCTCAACGGCGCGGCCTGCGCGACGAACTGACGGCGGCTGCGGCTGCGGCTGCGGCTGCGGCTGTGACCGCGGCCGCGACCGGGCGGGCCGGCGCCGGAGGCGGGCCAGAGCGATCACGCACGCCCGGATGGCGTGCGTTGCCCACGAGCGGAGCGAGGAGATGCCGACCGATGACTGTCTGAGCTGGGCGCTGCCCTCGAAGGCGTCCGCTCAGATGGCGGTGGAGAGTGCCACGTGACGCCATTGGTCGAGTTCACGTCGCACCAGATCCGGCTTCGCCTCGACGCGCTCGACCGCGTCCGCGCCCAACTGCAGGCGCAGCGGCGGCTCGGCGGCCTCGGTGACGTCGACGACGGCTTTGGCCGCCTTCGCCGGATCGCCCGGCTGGCGGCCGTCGTTCTTGGCCAGCGCCTCGCGCACCGGTCCCGCGCCGGCGACGTAGTCAACGATTCCGGCTGGTTCGACCTGGATGCCGGAGCTGTTGAGGAAGTCGGTGCGAAAGCCGCCCGGCTCTATGATCGTGACGCGGACGCCGAGCGGGGCCAACTCGCCGTGCAGTGCCTCGGGAATGCCCTCGAGGGCGAATTTCGACGCGCCGTACAGGCCCACCGCCGGAGCGGTGGCGAAGCCGCCCACGGAACCGATGTTCAGGACATGTCCGGATCGCTGAGCACGCAAAGTCGGCAGGGTCGGCGGCGTGCCGCTGGTGTACGCGGTGGTGGCCAGCAGCGCCTTCCCAGGGGCGGAGCCGCCTGTCGCTGTCCAAGAGCGGCGGTACATGGACGCTGCCCTGCGGTCGGGCACCAACGCCGATCTCGCAGCCGGAGCCCGCACGCTGGTCGCGGTCGAGCCGCAGGCGCACCTGTCTCCCCCCGAGAAACTCCGGCAACAGCCGGCAGTCGTAGGGGCAGAGACAGTGGTGACGATCGGTCCTGATCGGGATGCGGCGCGCGCCTTCGGCCCGACCCGAATGCCCGCGCGAACTGGGAACCGGCCTTCCTGGGCGATGCTCTCGGGCACGTCGGTCACGTGTTCCCTCGTCGCAGCCTAGTAGTCACATGGTCCGGGTGACCGGAAGCCTCGACCACCGCTGCGCAGGTCGCCCCCGTCCACGAGCACCAGCGGAACCCGATGAGGCTCCTCGATCAGTACGGCCTGTGACCCTGCCGGAAAATCGGTGGTGCCCGAGTGTGCGCGCGTCTAGGGTTGGGCTCGCTTCGTGCGGTGGCTGTTGGCCACTGCTGTCGGCCGAGTGAGTAACGGGAGGTGTGACCAATGACTGTCACTGTGCTGGGCGTTGCCCTCATCCAGGAGTTCATCAAGTCCACCTCCGTGGCCACCGGCTGACCTGTCCGCGCCGTACGCGCTCGCCGGGGCCACCCTTGTGAAGGGTCTCCCTTGACTTCCAGCTCCACTGTTTTCGCCGCGCTGGCTCCCTACGGCTGGGACGAGGCCTGGGCCGACGCGTTCACTGTGCACGAGTCCGAAGGGCTGCTGCCCGGGCGGGTGATCCGGGTCGACCGCGGCCAGTGCGACGTGGTCACCGCGGGCGGTGTGCTGCGCGCCGACACCGCCTTCGTCACCCCGCACGACCCGATGCGGGTCGTGTGCACCGGCGACTGGGTCGCCGTCGAACCCGGCGGCACCCCCCGCTATGTGCGTGCGTATCTGCCGCGCCGCACCGCCTTCGTGCGCTCCACCTCCTCCAAGCGGTCCGAGGGGCAGATCCTCGCGGCCAACGTCGACCACGCCGTCGTCGCCGTGTCCCTCGCCGTCGAACTCGACCTCGGCCGCGTCGAACGGTTCCTGGCCCTGGCGTGGGAGTCCGGCGCACAGCCCGTGGTCGTCCTCACCAAGGCCGACCTCGTGCCGGACCCGGTGACGCTGGCCCACCTCGTCCAGGACGTCGAGACGACCGCGCCCGGCGTGCCCGTGCTCACCGTCAGCGCCCTGCACGGCGACGGCCTCGACACGCTGGTCGCCCTCGTCGGCTCGGGCACGTCCGTGCTGCTCGGACAGTCCGGCGCCGGCAAGTCCACCCTCGCCAACGCCCTCGTCGGCGAGGACGTCATGGACGTACAGACCGCCCGTGACGTGGACGGCAAGGGCCGGCACACCACGACCACCCGCAACCTGCTGCCCCTGCCCTCCGGGGGCGTGCTGATCGACACCCCCGGGCTGCGGGGCGTGGGCCTGTTCGACGCCGAGAGCGGGGTCGGGCAGGTGTTCTCCGAGATCGAGGAACTGGCCGAGCAGTGCCGTTTCCACGACTGCGCGCACGAGTCCGAGCCCGGCTGCGCGGTCCGCTCCGCCGTGGACAGCGGGCAGCTTCCGGTCCGCCGGCTGGAGAGCTACCGCAAGCTGATGCGGGAGAACCAGCGGATCGTCGCCAAGACGGACGCACGGCTCCGGGCCGAGATCAGGAAGGACTGGAAGCGGAAGGGGGCGGAGGGCAGGGCCGCGATGGAGGCCAAGCGGGGCCGCCTGTCGTAGGGCCCCGGGTGCGGTGGCACACGGGGCCGCGTTCCCGGCGGGTGCTTCGGTACCCGCCGGGACCGGCGGCACCGAACCCCGCCGGCCGATACCGCACCCTCGGCGTGGAGCGGACGGCGCACGGCCGAGGAACTCCTGGACCAGGGGGACGGCCCTGATCTCCGGCCGCGACGCAGCTGCACGTCCGATTTCCGCCAGCCGGTCCGGCCGTCGCGGCCCCACACTGGAACACGTGATGGACGAGGACACCAGGTACGAAGCGGTGCGCAGCCGGGACGGACGGTTCGACGGCGCGTTCTTCTTCGCCGTCGAGACAACCGGGATCTACTGTCGGCCCAGCTGCCCGGCGGTCACCCCGAAGCGGCGTAATGTGCGGTTCTTCCCGACGGCCGCCGCCGCGCAGGGCTCGGGCTTCCGGGCCTGCCGGCGCTGCCGGCCGGACGCGGTGCCGGGTTCCGCCGAGTGGAACGTCCGCGCGGACTCCGTCGGCCGGGCCATGCGGCTGATCGCCGACGGCGTCGTGGACCGCGAGGGCGTCCGGGGCCTCGCCTCGCGGCTCGGCTACAGCGCCCGGCAGGTGCAGCGGCAGCTCACGACCGAACTCGGTGCCGGACCCGTGGCACTCGCCCGCGCCCAGCGGTCGCACACCGCCCGGGTGCTGCTGCAGACCACCGACCTGCCGATCACGGACATCGCGTTCGCGTCCGGGTTCGCCAGCGTGCGGCAGTTCAACGACACCGTCCGCGAGGTGTACGACTCGACGCCGACCGAGGTACGGGCCGCCGCACCCCGGGGCCGGGGCGCCCGCCGGGCCACGCCGGCCGCGGGCATCCCCCTGCGGCTCGCCCATCGCGGCCCCTACCAGGCCGCCGCCGTCTTCGACCAGCTGACGCGGGAGGCCGTACCGGGCGTCGAGGAGGTGAGCGGCGCCCCGGGCGGCCGTACCTACCGGCGCACACTGCGGCTGCCGTACGGCACCGCGCTCGTCGCCGTCGAAGAGCGCACCGGGGGGCCGAGGACGGGCGGCGGCACGCATCCGGGCGGCTGGCTCGACGCGCGGCTGCACCTCACCGACCCTCGGGACCTGACCACCGCCGTGCAGCGGCTGCGGCGGCTGTTCGACCTCGACGCCGACCCGTACGCGGTGGACGAGCGGCTCGGCGCCGACCCGAGGCTCGCCCCGCTGGTCGCCGCCCGGCCCGGACTGCGCTCGCCCGGCGCCGTCGACGCCCTGGAACCGACCGTACGGGCGCTCGTGGGCGTCGCCGGGGCGGAAGACCTGGTCCGCCGGTACGGCAAGGCACTCGACGCCCCCTGCGGCAGCCTCACCCACCTCTTCCCGGAGCCGTCCGTCCTCGCCGAGGCCCGGCCCGGCGGCCCGCTCGGCGCACTGGCCGCCGCCCTCGCCGACGGCACCGTGCATCTGGACCCGGGCGCCGACCGGGACGACGCCCAGCGGGCCCTGCTCGCGCTGCCCGGCATGACCCCGGCCGTCGTCGCCACCGTCCGCGTCCGCGCGCTCGGCGATCCGGACGTGGCGCCGCCCGGCCTCGACACACCCGACACCTGGCGGCCCTGGCGCTCCTACGCCGCCCAGCATCTGCGTATCGCGGGGGAGCTGACCGACTGATGGAAACGACGACCTACTGGACCGGCACGGACACCCCGATCGGCCGGCTGCTGCTCACCGCCGACCCGGACGGCGCCCTCACCTCGCTGTCGATGCCCGGGCAGAAGGGCGGCCGGACCGTGCAGGACGGCTGGCGCCACGACCCCGGCCCGTTCCGTGCGGCCGAGGAACAGCTCGCCGCCTACTTCGCCGGTGAACTCAAGGACTTCCGGCTGCCGTTGCGCACCCACGGCACCGAGTTCCGCGAGCGGGTGTGGGCCGCGCTCGACTCCGTGCCGTACGGCGCCACCACCAGCTACGGCGAGATCGCCGCCCGGATCGGCGCCTTTCGCGCAGCGGTCCGTGCCGTCGGCGGAGCGATCGGCGCCAACCCCCTGCTCATCGTGCGCCCTTGCCACCGCGTCATCGGAGCGGACGGCTCGATGACCGGGTACGCCGGGGGGCTGGAGAGGAAGGTATGGCTGCTGACACTGGAGGGCGTGCTCCCGGCCCAGGATCTCCCTTCCTGATCACGGGACACGGGGGTGGGCTCAGGATGCGTATGCGCTACTTGAGGCCGCTGAGCATGACGCCGCGGATGTAGTACTTCTGCAGCAGCAGGAAGAGGACCAGGACCGGCAGGATGCTCAGGACGAGGCCGGCCATGACGATGGGCATCGTGCGGGTCGGGTCGACGTAGTCCTGCAGGAGCTGGATACCGACGGGCAGGGTCATCACGTCCGGGTCGGCGGTCGAGACGAGCAGCGCCCAGATGTACTCGTTCCAGGCGTCGACGAAGGTCAGCAGGCCGAGCGTCACCACGACCGGCTTGGTCTGCGGCACCACGATCCGCCACCACACGGCGAACTCGCCGGCCCCGTCGATGCGGGCGGCCTCGAGGACCTCGTCCGGGATCGACACCATGAACTGGCGCATCAGGAAGATCCCGAAGCCGTTGACGAGGAACGGCATGGCGAGCGCCGCGATGCTGACGGTCAGGCCCGCGCCGCCGCGCCCGAAGAGGTCGTTGCCGCCCGCCAGCGGCCAGTGCACCAGGATCAGGAAGTGCGGGACGAAGAAGAGGAACGGCGGGAACATCATCGTCGACAGCACAAGGCGGAAGATGAAGTTCCGGCCGGGGAAGCGGAGTTTGGCGAGCGCGTATCCGGCGAGGGACGACGTGAGCAGCACCGATCCGGTGATCAGGGCGGTGGCGACGACGCTGTTGCGGAAGAGCACCGGCAGATCGAGCTGGTCGACCGCCGCCCGGTAGTTGGACAGGTCGAACGCCTCGGGCAGGAAACGGTACGGCAGCGTGCCGGACTCACCCGGCCCCTTGAACGACGTCATCACCATGTCGAGGAACGGCACCACCGTGAGCACGGCACCGGCCACGACCACCAGATACGAGAACCACGGGAAACGGCGGCGGGTCATGCGTCCTCCCCCTTGCGCCGGAAGATCCACAACTGCACCAGGGTGACCACGAGGACCACCACGAACAGCACGAAGGCGGCGGCGCTCGCCGTGCCCCAGTCGCCGTACGAGAAGGCCTGCCGGTACATCTCCAGCGCGGCCACGTTGGTCGCGTCACCCGGCCCGCCCTTGGTCATCACGATGATCAGCGCGAACGACTGCAGGCCGGTGAGGAACTGGGTGATGCACACGAACAGCAGGGACGGCCGCAGCAGCGGCAGTGTGATCTTCCGGAAGACGGTGACGGGCCCGGCGCCGTCGAGCGCGGCGGCCTCGTAGTACGACTCGGGAACGGACTTCAGCCCGGCGGTGAGGACGAGGATCGCCGAGCCGACCGAGGCCCAGGCCTGGACGACCACGACCGAGGGCAGTGCGGTGTCCGGGTCCTGCAGGAACGCCACCGAGCCGAGCCCGAGGGCGTTGAGGACGCCGTTGACCAGGCCGCCCGGCTCGTACATGTACTTCCACACGTTGCCGACGGCGACGACGGTCGTGACGATCGGCAGGAAGTACAGGGTGCGCCACAGCCCCTGGAACCGCAGCCTGTCGATGCAGGTGGCGACGAGCAGGGAGCCGGCGAGCGCGAGGGCCACGGTGCCCAGGGCGAACAGCAGCGTGTTGGTGAGGATCGGCGCCAGGAACGTCGATCCGTCCGCGAAGAGGCCGGTGAAGTTGTCCAGGCCGACCGGATCGATGTCGCCGAGGTCGAAACCGGCCCAGCGGGACATCGACAGCAGCAGCGCGAAGCCGAGCGGCAGGATCAGGAAGACCGCGAAGAACAGCAGCGTCGGCGCCAGGAAGAGGTAGGCGACGACGGCTTGGCGGCGCCGGGTCCGGCCGCGGTGGTCGACGGCGGGCCCGGCGGACCGCGGGCTGTGCGCCCGCTCGGCCGTCTCCGGCGCCAGGGTGTTCACCATGAGCGCGACACCTCCTGGTCGACCTGACGGCGGGTGGTGCGCAGTGCCTCGTCGACCGACTGCTGACCCGTCCACAACGCCTCGATGTTCTTGCGCAGCAACGACTTGGCCTGCTGCGCGCCCGGCACGTTCGGTTCCGGCACCGCGTACGCCAGCGCGTCCAGGAACGGGCGCAGGTTCGGATCGCCGCCCTTGCCCAGGAGCGTCCGCATGTCGTCGGCGCGCCCGGTCAGGGAGCCGACCGACACCTGCAGGGAACTCATCCGGGTCGCTGCCGCACCCTTTGCGGCGCTCTTCACGCCCACCCTCTCGGTGTTGAGCCAGCGCAGGAACTCCCAGGCCTCGCGCGGGTGCTCGCTGGCCGTGTTGACCCCCAGCATGAAGCCGGTGGAGAGCGTGGCGTGCTCGTCGTCCGCCTCGGGGACGGGCACGGGCGCGACTCCGACATCGCGGTAGTCCTGGCCCATCAGGGGCTTCAGACTCCCGGTCCACCAGCCGGCGCTGACCACCATGGCCACCTGCCCGGACGGGAACGCCTTGTAGACGTTGACGCCGGGGGCGCTCGCCGCTCCGGCGACGAGGCGGTGCTCCAGGTCGAACACGGCCCGGCCGGCCGGCGAGTCGATGGCGGTGCTTCTGCCGTCCGCGGAGACGAACGTTCCGCCGGCGGCGCTGAGCAGCGCAAGGGTCTGGCCGACGGTGGTGGAGTCGTCGTAGGTCGACAGCCCGAACCCCTGGACCAGCGTGTTGCCGTACCGGTCCCGCCGGGCGGTGCGGTGGGCCGTCTCCTCCAGCTCCCGCCAGGTGCGCGGAGGGCCGTCGATGCCCGCCTCGCGCAGCAGCCGCTTGTTGTAGTAGAGGGCGTACGTCTGCACCTCGGTGGGGTAGCCGTAGACCTCGCCCGCCACCGACGAGGCGCCGACCGCGGCCTCGCCGTAGCCGCGCGTGATCTCCTCGGCGTGCTCGGACGGAGCGGGCCGCAGGACGCCGGCCCGGACGAGCTGGCCGTTCCACAGGCAGTACGGGTGGAGGATGTCGGCGCCCTGGCCCGCGGCCTGCCGGACCATGAACGTGGTCAGCAGGTCCGTGAACTCGACGGCCTTCGTCCGCACCTTGACCCGGTCGTGCGTGGCGTTCCACTCGTCGACCGGTCCCTGCAGGGCCTCCTTGAGCGCCCCGCTCGCGTAGTGGGAGAGCAGGGTGAGGACGATCGGATCCCCGGGCCGCCCGGTGCCGTGGTGCGGCGCGGCGCATCCGGAGGCGAGCAGCGCCGAGGGGAGCGCGAGCGCGAAGTGACGGCGGCTCAGGCCCCCGGTGCGGCGTGACGGCGTCACCGTGCGTCCTCCCGGCGCATCACGCGGAACACCCGGGTCGTGGTGAAACCGGTCGCGCGGTACAGGTGGCCCGCCGGGGACTGCTCGCCGGTCCACAGGAACCACGCGGAGTGCGCACGGCGCGCCCGCATCCGTTCCAGGACCAGGTGGAGCAGCACCTTGCCGAGCCCGGTGCCGCGCATCTCCTCCAGCACGCCGAACGGCCCGAACCGCTCGTCCACCGCATCGAACGTGCCGTGCATCGCCCAGCCGACCAGGCGGCCCGAGGGTTCCCGGGCGACGACGATCCGGTCGAGCGGCGTGCCCGTGGCCAGACACCCCCGGATCGTGCACGCCCAGTCCGGGCCGAAGTGGTTCCCGGCGAGCGCGAACAGGTCCACCAGGTCGTCGTCGCACGGGGTGGCGAACCGGTAGCCCTGCGCCGTCAGTTCGTCCAGGCGGCCCGCGACATCCTCCGGGATGCGGTAGCCGACCAGGCCGCGCTCCATCGCCGCCGCCTCGTACAGCGTGCGAAAGCCCAGGGACCCGAGGAGCCCGGCCGCTTCCGGGTACGCCTCGGCGTCCAGGCCGGGGAGGACGTAGTTCGGGGTGTACGAGGAGAAGTCCACCCGGGTGCGGCCGTGGCTGTGCAGCCAGTCGAGGGCGTCGGTCAGCAGCCGGCGTCCGAGGCCGCGCCCTCGGACGGCCGGGTCGACGAAGAAGAACGGGATCCAGCCCTGCTCCGGCTCCAGGTCGGTGCCGGCCATCGGCGTCAGACGGCGCACCGCGTAGGCGGCGCCGACGACACGGTCGCCGTCGACGGCGACCCGAAGCCCCTCCGGATCGAAGTTGGCGTCGAGCAGCACCAGGGAGCGGAAGCGGTCCGAGGAGATCGCGTCGGCCGGCGCACTCCGGCGCCACGCCTCCACCAACTGCGGGCCGTCACCCGCGCGAAAGCCACGCATCTCGGTCCGGGATGTCGTCGTGCGATCGGTCATCGACGGGGATGTCCTTCCATACGCAGGTCGCGTCCGCGGCGGCGACGGGGCTGTGCGCGACGTCGGGACAGGAGGTCTCAGGGGTAGAGCAGCACGTCGTCGCCGGCCCACCGGCCGGGCGGTGCCGGCGGATCGCACAGCGGCAGCGGGTCGTCGCCCGCGTCGACGGCGCGCCGCAACCTGTCGGATCCCCACAGCAGGTCGATGAAGTGACGGTGGCCGGTGCCCTCCTCGCCGCCGTCCGAGGTGCGCCAGGCGAAGGCGTCCGGGTACAGCCGGCGCAGCGTGGCGAGCATCGCGACGGCGGTGCGTACGGGAGCGAACACCTTGCGGTCGGTGATGTGGAGCTGGACCCCGCGCAGCGGCCGTCCGGCGTGTTTGTGGAAGGTCGGTACGTAGCGCAGATCACGGAAGTGCACTCCCGGCAGGGCGAGTTCGGCGAGCGAGGGCGCGAACCGCGCGTCGATGTACGGGGCCCCGACGATCTCGAAGGGCTGCGTGGTACCGCGGCCCTCCGAGAGATTCGTCCCCTCGAACAGGCAGGTGCCGGGGTAGACGATGGCAGTGGCGGGCGTCGGGACGTTCGGTGAGGGCGCGACCCACGGCAGGCCGGTGGTCTCCGCGTCCATGGCGCGGCGCCAGCCGGCAACCTCGATCACCGTCAGGTCGGCCGCACTGCCCGCTGCTCGGGGCACGTCCCAGGCGTTGAGATGCCGGGCGAGTTCGCCGCAGGTGAGGCCGTGCCGGACCGGTGTCGGGGCGCGCCCGACGAAGCTGGCCCACGCCGGGTCGAGCAGCGGGCCCTCGCTGACGAGTCCGCCGAGGGGGTTCGGCCGGTCGGCGACCACGAACCGTACGCCCGTACGGGCCGCCGAGACCATCAGGTCGAACATGGTCCACACGTAGGTGTAGAACCTGGCCCCGATGTCCTGAAGGTCGTACACCAGGGTGTCGACGCCGCTGTCGAGCAGCAGTTCGTCCAGGTGCTCGCCACTGCACCGGTAGGTGTCGTGGACCGGCAGCCCGGTGGCGGGGTCCGCCTGGGCGGCCTCGCTCTCTCCGTCCTGGCCGGTCCCGTGCAGCCCGTGCTCGGGACCGAACAGGGCGACCAGCCGCGCGCCGGCCCCGAGCAGCGCGGGCGCGGTGGGGCGCAGGTCGGGGAGGACGCCGGTGTGGTTGGTCACCAGCCCGAGCCGGCCGGGCCCGGCGAGTCCGGGCGACGCGTGCAGCCGTGCGATCCCGGGCGTCACCGCGACGCGGTCGTCCGTGCTCATCCTTGCCCCCGTCTGACGGTGACACCTCGAATCGAATGTCGGAAATTTACTTGCATGTCAGGCAATGTTGCAATGATCTACCGGCAGTTCGTTCCGAGCGCGGCCGCGGGCCTCCGGTGGCGGCCGCAGCTGAGGGCGCACCTTGAATCTCCCGCGCCGGGAACCCAGGGCGTGACACGCGAGGACACGCCCCAGCCCTCCTCCAGCCCCCAGGCGTGTATCCGGCGCGGATGGCCGCGGATCAGCTCCTCGCCGAGGTGCGTGTCCAACTCGTGTGGTCCGACGAGGAGTTCGGCCTCACCGAGGAGGTCGACGCCGTGCACCCGCCAGGGTCGTACGCTCACCACGTCGTCCACGACCAGGGCGATCCCCGGGTTCTGCCACGCCCTACGACGCACGGCCTACGCCGAGCGGGTGGACCGGCGGGGATGTTCCGGTGCCGGGAGGCGGCCGTGTGGCACGGTCGGCTCGGACAGGCACGGGAAGGGCGGGCGCAGGCATGGGCAAGGTCGGACGGTTCCTCGCGGCGCTCCTGCTCGCGCTGCTGCCGGGCACGGCGGCGGCCGCCGCCGAACCCGCCGCGCCCCCGTGGACCGGCAGCTGGGAGACGGCCCCCTCCGGCACCGCCGCCGCGCTGCCCGGGGCCGCCGTCCGCAACGTCGTCCACCTCAGCGTCGGCGGCACCGCCGTGCGGATCCGGCTCAGCAACCGGCTCGGCACCCAGCCCCTCCTGCTCGGCGGGGTCACGGTCGCGCTGCGGCGGGCCGCCGGTCCGGACGCCGTGCCCGGCACCCTGCGCACCGCCACCTTCGACGGCGCCCCCACGGCCATCGTCCCGCCGGGCCAGGACCTGCTCACCGATCCCGTTCCGCTGCCCGTGCCGGCCGCCGCCGACCTGCTGGTCACCGTCCTCACCCCGGTCGACTCCGGCCCGGCCACCTACCACCGCACCGCCCTGCAGACCAGCTACCTGGCCCGCGCCGGCGCCGGCCACGCGGCCGACGAGAACGGCTCCGTGTACACCGCCGCCATCGCCTCCTGGTACTACGTCACCGGCATCGACGTCCTCGGCCCCACAGCCGGCAGCGTGGTCGCCTTCGGGGACTCCCTCACCGACGGCACCGGCTCCACCCCCGACACCAACCACCGCTGGCCCGACCGGCTCGCCCAGCGACTGCGCGGCGACCGGCTCGGCGTCCTCAACGCCGGCATCTCCGGCAACCGCCTGCTGCGCGACGGCACCGGGCCGAGCGCCCTGGCCCGACTGGACGCCGACGCCCTGGACCGGGCCGGGGCACGGGTCCTGATCGTGTTCGAGGGCATCAACGACATCAAGGGCAGCCCGGAGGCCACCGACCCCGCCGCCTTCGCCGCTGCGTACCGCACCCTCGTCTCGCGCGCCCACGCCCGCGGTATCCGGGTCGTCGGCGTCACCCTGACCCCGTACGGGGGGTACTCCGGCTACACGGCGGCCCGCGAGGCGGTACGGCAGCAGGTCAACGCGTTCATCCGCACCGGCGGCGCCTTCGACGCGGTCGCCGACGCCGACGCCGCCCTGCGAGACCCGGCCGTCCCCGAGCGGATCCTGCCCGGCTACGACCCCGGCGACCACCTGCACTTCAACGACGCGGGCATGACCGCGGTCGCCGACACCGTGGCCCACGCCCTGGCCGGCACCACCGGCTCCGCCCCGGCGGCCGGCTGACCGGCCGGCGCTTCTGGTTTCGCCCTGACCGGCCGGCGCTTCTGGTTTCGCCCTGACCGGCCGGCGCTCCTGGTTTCGCCCCAGCCGTCGGTCAACCGGTCGGAACCCCCGGTTTCGCCCAGGCCGCCGCCCGACCCGGCGGCACCCCACGCCCCGCCCCGGCCGCCTGCCGGCAGGTCAGCCCCACAGGACCGCGCCCAGCCACGCTCCCGCGATCAGCAGACACGCGAACAGTTCGGCCAGCACACTGGAGCCTCCTGCGCGCATCGTCGTGCGCAGCGCCGCCATCGCCTCGTCGTGCCCGCCGAGTCGCAGCCGCTCGTGCACGTAGATCCCGGCCACGAAACCCGGCAGCGCGCCCACCACCGGGATCAGGAAGAAGCCGAGGAGAGCGCCGACACCGGCGTACACGCCCATGCGGGGTGTGGCGCCGCTCGCCCGCAGCCGGCGCGGCGGCAGCGCCCAGCGCACCACCAGCGACAGCAGCAGGATCCCGGTGGCCCCGACCAGAACCCCCCAGGCCACCGGCCGCGGGTCCTTGAGCGCCCACCACAGGACCGCGGCCCACACCAGCCACGACCCAGGCACGCCGGGCACCAGCACTCCGCACAGGCCGAGCACCAGCACCACGCCGACCGTCAGGAGTTCCCACGCTCCCATCTGCCCAGAGTGCCGGAGGCCGGAAGGCACCGCAGGTCACAGGGAGCCCTCGCGGGACACCCAGCCCCGCTCGTAGGCGTGCCAGCCCAGCTGGAGGCGGGTCGTCACACCGGTCAGCTCCATCAGCCGCTTCACCCGGCGCTGCACGGTCCGCAGGCCCAGGTCGAGCTGTTTGGCCACGCTCGCGTCGGTCATTCCGGCCAGCAGCAGCGACAGCACCTCCAGATCGGTGGCGTCCGGACCGTCGGGCTGCTGCTCGGTCACCCCGGACGCGCCCAGCCTGAGCGGCAGCGCCTCCCGCCACACCGACTCGAACAGGCCGGCCAGCAGCTCCAGCAGACCGCTCGCGTGCACCACCAGCGCGGCCGGCCCGGCCGTCCTGGAGGCCAGCGGCACCATGGCGAGGGCACGGTCGGCGATCACCAGCTTCGTCGGCACCCGGTCCACCGCCCGCACCTGCTCGTCCCGGCCGAGCGCCGCCGCCAGCTCGGTGAGCCCGTGCGGCAGGTCCAGCACCGACCGCTCCACCACCACCCGGTAGCGGACCCCGCGCCCGGCCGCCTGCTCCTCCGCTTCGTTCTCCAGCCCGGACACCACCACCGGATGACCGGTGACCAGCGCGCACACCTCCTCGGCGGCGCCCAGCTGCAGCTGGAGAAAGCGCTGGGCGACCGCCGAGGCGCCGGTCACCACCTCCACCAGGTCGTGCACCTCCGGCTCGGCCGCCGCCGCCCGGTACTCCTCGGCCAGCAGTGCCGCCGCCAGCTCCGCCTTCTCCAGCTCGTGCCGCTGCTGGGTGAGCAACGCGCCCAGTGCCACCCCGGGCGGGGCCGCCACCCAGCGGCCCGGCCGCGCCGGGGACTGGGCCGCCAGACCCTGCCGCTCAAGACGGCGCAGCGCACGCTCGGTGTCCGGCTCGGCCAGCGACAGGCGGCGCGCCAGATCGGCCACCTCGGCGGCGCCCACGGACACCAGCGCCCGGTACGCCGACTCGTGCGTCTCGTCCAGGCCTATCGCTGTCAGCATCGACCCACGTCCCTCCCGGAGAACAAGCCATCCACGCGGGCGGCCTGGCGGAAACCGGCCACGGCGCAAACCCGCCGCCGCACATCATCGCTGTACCGGTGGTGGCTCTGCGAAGGTGGGGGCACCGAAGGACGCGAAACCGTGCCCACGCGCCACAGCCGCGTCCCAGGAATCCAAGCCACAATCAGGCCATTCGACCGGCGCCTTCGGCGACCCGGTCGTGGTGGGACGGTGATCCGGGCCCGGACGTGCGCGAGCGCACGAGCGGAAGCGGGGCCGGGTCACTTCGATGTCGCCGGGCGGCCCTCCCGTGGGGGGTGGGGTCGCTCGGCGGCCATCAACCCGCGTTCGTACGGCCGTTCGCGTTGTCCCTCGACACGCCGTTCGAGGCGGTCGTGTGCGCCGGAATTTCCCGTTGCCCCGTTTTCCCGGGGCCCCTGCGGTGGACAATTAGGGGCATGAGCCAGCAGGGGGGTAGGCCCGCCCGTCCCGAGGACGACTGGTGGGGGCAGCTGTACGACGACTCGACCGAGGACACGGGCCCCACGGCCGCACCCGACAGCCTGGACGACCGCTTCACCTCGGCGAAGAACGCGGTGGCGGGGCGGCCCGGCGGTACGGCGGGGCCCACCGGCGGCACGGCGCCCCGCAGGCTGCGCCAGGAGCCGTCCCGTGAGCCCGCGGTACCACCCCAGCGAGCCGCGTCACCACCGCCCGCGCCCACCACACCGGGCCCGCAGGCACCGCCCGACGAACCCGCAGAGCCGCCCCGGGGCACCCCGACCGGCGCACCGCCCGGGCAGCGCGCCCCCTGGGAGCCCCCGCCGGCCGAGCCCGAGGCACCGGAGAGCTTCCCGTCCGCGCCGGACCGGCCTGAGGGCGAGCGCACCGCGGCCCCCGTCTCCGGTCTCGAGCCGCTCGGGATCTGGCCGCCCGCACCGGGCAGGTCATGGGACCCGAGGAAGGCGAGGGACGAAGCACCCCGGTCCGCCGCGCCCGGGGCACCGGGTGCTCAGCCACCGGTTCCGGAAAGTGCCGACGCCCAGATGTCGGCAGCACCCGCGCCGCCTTCCTCCGCGCCCCTCTCCTCCCTCGACTACGTCGGCTCCGGCCCGCCCACCTACGATCCCGAGCCCACCGCTCTGCCCGCCGCCGACCCCGACGTGCTCGACGAGCTGGTCGCCGACACGGTGCTGGACGGAGCCCGGTACGGGGCCTGCACTCTGCGGGCCGTGTCGCTGCGCGGGGACTCGGCGCGATTCCGGGGGGAGCCGCGTCGGGACGCGCTGCTCACCGCGCGGTTCGGGACGGGGGAGCAGGGGCTGGTGCTCGTCGCGATGGCGTCCGGCGCGCGGGCCACGCCGGGTGCGCACCTGGCGGCGGCCGAGGCGTGCCAGTTGATCGGGCGGGCCGTGGGCCGCAGCCATCAGCGGCTGGCCGACGACATCCGGGCCGCCCGGCGCGGTGACCTGAAGTCGGGACTGCACCGGCTGACCGACCGCAGCCTCGGCAAGCTGCGCGCCAGCGCCGTCGAACAGGACCTGGACCCCGAGGACTACACGGCGAGCCTGCGCTGCCTGCTGCTGCCCGCCGACCGGGACTGCCGTACCCGCGTGTTCTTCGGTGTCGGCGACGGGGGCCTGTTCCGGCTGCGGGACGGCGCATGGCAGGACATCGAGCCGCTGGTCGCGCCCGCCGACACCATCGGTGAACCCGTCCTCGGCTTCGGCTCCCCGCCCTCCGAGACCCCCGAGGGCGACCGGCTCACCATGGACCTCGGCATCCCGACCCCGCCGAGCCCCTACGAGCCCGCACCCGAGCCGCCCCGCGAACCCTTCCGCTTCCGCGCCTCGGTAGCCCGCCCGGGTGACGTGCTGGTGATGGGCACCTGCGGGCTCGCCGATCCGCTGCGCGGCGAGCCCGCCCTCTGCGCCTATCTGGCCCGCCGCTGGTCCGGCCGTACTCCGCCCGGCCTCGCCGCGTTCCTCGGGGACACCCAGGTGCGGGTGAAGGGCTACGCCGACGACCGCACGGCGGCGGCCGTTTGGGAGGCGTAACCCCGGCCTCTGTGGATTGATGGAACGGGAGGGGGATTCCGGGACATCGAAGGGGCAGACGAGAGCCGTGGCCAAACAGAACGTCGCCGAGCAGTTCGTCGACATCCTCGTCCGCGCCGGCGTGCGCCGCCTCTACGGTGTCGTCGGCGACAGCCTCAACCCGGTCGTGGACGCCGTCCGCCGCAACTCCGCCATCGACTGGATCCACGTACGCCACGAGGAGACCGCCGCGTTCGCGGCCGGCGCCGAGGCCCAGATCACCGGCAAGCTGGCTGCCTGCGCCGGCTCCTGCGGCCCGGGTAACCTGCACCTCGTCAACGGCCTGTACGACGCCCACCGCTCCATGGCCCCGGTGCTCGCGCTCGCCTCGCACATCCCGTCCAGCGAGATCGGCCTCGGCTACTTCCAGGAGACCCACCCCGACCGGCTCTTCCAGGAGTGCAGCAACTACAGCGAACTGATCTCCAATCCGCAGCAGATGCCCCGGCTGCTGCAGACCGCCGTCCAGCACGCGGTCGGCCGCAGCGGCGTCAGCGTCGTCGCGCTGCCCGGTGACATCGCCGACCAACCCGCTCCGGACAAGGCCCCGCAGAGTGCCCTCGTCACGTCCCGGCCCACCGTCCGGCCCGGGGACGCCGAGATCGACCGGCTCGTGGAGATGATCGACGCGGCCGGCAAGGTCACCCTCTTCTGCGGCAGCGGCACGGCCGGCGCCCACGCCGAGGTGATGGACTTCGCCGAGCGCATCAAGTCGCCCGTGGGGCACGCCCTGCGCGGCAAGGAGTGGATCCAGTACGACAACCCGTACGACGTCGGGATGAGCGGACTGCTCGGCTACGGCGCCGCCTACGAGGCCACCCACGAGTGCGACCTGCTGATCCTGCTCGGCACCGACTTCCCGTACAACGCCTTCCTGCCGGACGACGTGCAGATCGCTCAGGTCGACGTACGGCCCGAGGTCCTCGGCCGCCGCTCCCGGCTCGACCTCGCCGTGTGGGGCGACGTCCGTGAGACCCTGCGCTGTCTGCTCCCACGGGTGGAGGAGAAGACCGACCGGCGCTTCCTGGACAAGATGCTGAAGAAGCACGCCGACGCGCTGGAGGGTGTGGTCAAGGCCTACACCCGCAAGGTCGAGAAGCACGTCCCGATCCATCCCGAGTACGTGGCCGCCGTCCTGGACGAAGTCGCGGACGGGGACGCCGTGTTCACGGTCGACACCGGTATGTGCAACGTGTGGGCCGCCCGCTACATCTCGCCCAACGGCCGCCGCCGGATCATCGGATCCTTCTCGCACGGCTCGATGGCGAACGCGCTGCCCATGGCGATCGGCGCCCAGTTCACGGACCGGCGCCGGCAGGTCGTCTCCATGTCGGGCGACGGCGGATTCTCCATGCTGATGGGCGACTTCCTCACGCTCGTGCAGTACGACCTGCCGGTCAAGGTCGTACTGTTCGACAACTCCTCCCTGGGCATGGTCGAGCTGGAGATGCTCGTCGCGGGCCTGCCCTCCTACGGCACCGCCAACACCAACCCCGACTTCGCGGCCGTCGCCCGTGCCTGCGGCGCGTACGGGGTGCGGGTGGAGAAGCCCAAGCAGCTCGCCGGAGCGCTCAAGGACGCCTTCAAGCACAAGGGCCCGGCCCTGGTGGACATCGTCACCGACCCCAACGCCCTGTCCATCCCGCCGAAGATCAGTGCCGAGATGGTCACCGGATTCGCGCTGTCCGCCTCGAAGATCGTGCTGGACGGCGGGGTCGGCCGGATGCTTCAGATGGCCCGCTCCAACCTGCGCAACGTCCCGAGGCCCTGAACCGGGGCCGGGAACGGAACTTTCCGGCCAGTTTCATGGCCAAGGCGGTCGTCCGCCGGTCTCCAGGACTGCCCTCAGGCTCGCTGGGCATGGATTCCCGTGAACGTGTTCGACCAGGAGGGGCAGGGTCAAGCAGCGTGCGGGCGGGGGTCATGAAGAGGCAGGCGCGAGGGGGCGGTCCCGTGGCCATCGGGGCCTCCTCGGCGAAGGCGGGGGAAGAGACCGACACCATCACGGAAGGGGCGCACACGCCCCAGTTCAGGCGCAGACTGGGGCGGGCCGACCTCAGGGCGGTGCCCGAGGCCCGCCGGGAGCTGCGCGAACTGCTGCGGCACTGGGGCAGGCCGGGCCGCTCGGAGATAGCCGAACTGCTCACCAGCGAACTGGTCACCAACGCGCTCGTGCACACCGACGACGACGCCGTCCTGACCGCCGTGGTCTCACCGCGCGGACTGCGCGTGGAGGTACGGGACTTCGTGGCCCGCAGGCCGCGCCTGAACGCGCCGGAGGCGAGCGAGGACACCCACGGCCGGGGGCTGGTGCTGGTGCAGTCCCTCGCGGACGCCTGGGGCGTACGGCCGCACGGGGTGGGCAAGTCGGTGTGGTTCGAACTCGGTGCCGAGGCCGCCTGAGACGGGCGGCGGCGGACACGGAAACGGGACGGGGGCGTGACCCGTGCGGTCACGCCCCCGTCCCGTGACGAGTCGCAGCTCCGGCCGGACGTCCTAGCCGAACTGCTGCTCCAGGTCCTTCAGTTTGCGCTCCAGCGAGTCCAGGCGCGGCAGGGCCATCGTGTCGTCCTCGGCGGTGAGGTCGACGGTGAGGGGCTCAGTACCCTTGCGGACCGGCTGAAGGGAGGGCCGAGAGCGTACGGGCAGTTGTTCCGGCGTCGATATGGCAGGCTCCGCGGTGGCCTGCGCGGGGGCGCGTTCCACGGCCTGGACCTCGACCTGCCGGGCTCCGGGCCGGCCGACGATGCCGCGGTGGCCCCGGCTGATCGCCTTCAGCTGGGCGCGCTCCACGCGCTGCTGGTCGCGCCGCCGCTGCCGCGTCTGGTCCTTCTGCCGCTTGTCCTCACGGACCTCCTCGACCGCCTCGTCCAGGCTGCGCACGCCTTCCAGGAGCATCAGCGACCAGGCCCTGTAGGTCTCGATGGGGGCCCGAAGCCAGCGGACGATGCGGATCTGCGGCAGCGGGCGCGGCACCAGACCCTGCTCGCGCAGGGCGGCCCGGCGGGTCTGCTTCAGCGCGCGGTCGAAGAGTACGGCCGCCGACATGGACATGCCGGAGAAGAACTGCGGCGCGCCGTCGTGGCCGACTCCCCGGGGAGCGTGCACCCAGTTGAACCAGGCCGCCGCCGCGGCGAACATCCATACCAGTATCCGGGAGCCGAGGGCGGCGTCACCGTGGCTGGCCTCGCGCACCGCGAGGACGGAACAGAACATCGCCGCGCCGTCCAGGCCGAACGGCACCAGGTACTGCCAGCCGCCGGTCAGCCCGAGGTTCTGCTCGCCGAAGCCGACCAGGCCGTGGAAGGACAGGGCGGCCGCCACCGCCGCACAGCAGAACAGAAGTACATAGGAGGCCGTGCCGTAGACGGCCTCCTTGCGCCTGCGGCGCTCCTCGCTGCGCTCCCACGAGTCGTCCGTGCTCGCGTTCTCCCCGGAGGAGCGCTTGCCGCGCGCGAGCACCGCCACCGCCACCAGCATGCCCAGGAGCAGTACGGCGCCAGGAAGCAGCCAGTTGAGCGATATGTCGGTCAATCTCATCAGGGGTCCCTTGCATTGGGATAGGGCGTAACGCCCGCCATATTGGCCCACGCCCGACGGCCCTCAGGGGGTTTCGGGGCAAGAGGCCGCCAAGGAAGTGCAAGGGGATGCCCAGGGCGGCGTTCTGCTCGAACTGCCGCTTGAGGGGCGGGAGTTGAGTTCGAATAAGACTACCCGTACGGATGGTTCCTCGGAAAGTTCCTGAGACTGGTGAGGAAGTTGTGAATTACCTGTCCGCAGGCGGGCGTCCGATTCCGGTGATCTTAGTGGACCCGGGGGGCGCATCGGACCTGAAGGATCCTCAGGTCGCTGCGGCGGCAGTGAGTTTGGCGATGCGGTCGCTGTCGCAGGTGCGCGGACAGGTGGCGCAGGTGTCCGCGGGGCGCACGGTGTAGAACATGCAGCAGCTGGCCCGGTCCCGGGTGGGCAGTGGCTCGCCGTCCGGCCCGGTGAGCACACGGAATGCGGCCGAGCCGACGTACGGCCTCGTCGCGCCCGGCAGCAGCAGCTCCAGCTCCCGTACGGCCCGTGCCTCCTCGGCCTCGCCCAGCAGGCGGGCCACGTACCACAGCCCCTCGACGACCTCGTCCGTCGCCATGCCCCACAGGGCCCGCCCGCGCCGCCGCATCCGCGGCCCGAAGGCGGCGAGCACGGGCTCCAGGTGTTCGGCCACGGCCGCGCGCACCTCGGCCCGCAGCGCCTCCTCGCCCGGCACGACGACGGCGCCGGGCAGTGCGGCCGCGGGGTCGCCCGGCAGGCAGGCGAAGGAGGCGGGGCGTACGGCCATGCGGCCGGCGGTGCGGTCGTAGGAGACCTGTGTCACGGGCAGCCGGGGGACACGGCGGTGCAGGAACCACGGGACGGTGATCAGCAGGCAGGCCGGCCAGGCGTAGCGGTGCAGGCCGAAGCTCGCGACGACGTCCGGGCGGGCCCGCTGCCCGTAGTCCCGCAGGACCTGCGCCTCGTCCCGGGCGAGGAAGGCGTCGAGGCGGGTCCCGCCCTCCGCGAGCCCGGCGGCGCCGACCCGGCCGCCGCCCGCGGGCATCGCCTCCGCCGGGTCCAGGACCGTCACGGCCAGGCCGGGGTAGACCTCGGCGAGGCGGGCGTAGGCGGCGGTGAGCGGCGAGGCCGCAGCGGGCATGGCGGGACCACCGATCCTTGATCGCGTACCGGGTTGCACAGGTAAGGCTAACCTTATCTGCCCTTCAGGGAGTTTGAACTGCCGCCTGGTGCGCCTATGGTGCTTGACGGACAAGTGACAACCCGCCGTTAATGGCCCATGTACCGACAAGCCGGAGGAGGACCCCGTGAAGCAGCGTGTGCAGGGCTCCGCCGGTGTGCAGGGCGCCGCCCGGGTGCCGGCACAGCGCGCGGTCGACGTGGCCCGGGAACGGGACGTGGCCGTGCCGGGCGCACGGGGCGAGCACACGCACTGCGAGCCGCCGATCCCGCAGCCGCGTGCCGTCGTGCAGCGCTCCTCGGTGCGCGGGCAGATCCTGGACGCGCTGCGTACGGCGCTGGTGGCGGGCGAGCTGAAGCCCGGCGAGGTGTACTCGGCGCCGGTCCTCGGCGAGCGCTTCGGGGTGTCGGCGACACCGGTGCGGGAAGCGATGCAGCAGCTCACGCTGGAGGGCGCCGTCGAGGTCGTGCCCAACCGGGGTTTCCGGGTCGTCCGGCGGGGCGCACGCGAGCTGGCCGAGCTGGCCGAGGTGCGGGCGCTGATCGAGGTGCCGGTGATGCTGCGGCTCGCCCGTACGGTGCCGGCCGAGCGGTGGGCCGGGCTCCGGCCCCTCGCGGACGAGACGGCACGCGCCGCGTCCTCCGGCTGCGCGGCGACGTACGCGGAGTCCGACCGGGCCTTCCACCGGGCGGTGCTGTCCCTGTCGGGGAACGAGCAGCTGGTGCAGGTCGCGGAGGATCTGCACCGGCGGTCCCAGTGGCCGCCGGTCGGAGGCCCGGTCCGGCACGGCCGGGCGGATCTGGTGGCGGACGCGGCGGAACACACCGCGCTGCTGGAAGCCTTGATCGCCCGTGACCTGGACGTGGTGCGGGGGCTGGTCGGGGAGCACTTCGCCGGCGCGAGCTGAGCGGGGTCTCGCCGCAGGGGTACGGGTCGTCTGCCGGGTGCGGGTCCGTTCCGGTTGATCGCGCAGTTCCCCGCGCCCCTTCGGCCCGCACCCGCAGCGCTCCGCCGCTAGGCCGTCGCGGCGTCGGGTGCCGGCGGTGTCAACTGGCGGGCCAGCCATGTGGGCACACCCCCGAGCAACCGGAACAACCGGCGGGCCTCCTCCCGCAGTCGCGACGCCTCGGGCTCGGACTCCGCGTCCGCCAGGGAGGCGAGCGCGGGGGCCGTACCCACCAGATAGCCCAACTCCTCGCGGATCCGCAGCGATTCGGCGAAGCCGTGCCGCGCCTCCGTCAACTCGCCGTCCCGCAGGGCGAGTCCGGCCAGATGGCGCCAGGTGAAGGACAGCAGCAGCGGGTCGGAGTGCGCCGTGGCGCCCGCGTGGGCCCGGCGGTACGCGGCGCGAGCCGCCTGCGGGGAACGGGCCAGGTTCTCGGCCAGCAGGCCCCTGCGGAAGTCCAGCAGGGCCCGGCCCGCACCCCCCGGAGGGATCAGCGCCGCCGCCCGGCCCAGCGCGGCACGCGCCTCGTCCGCCCGGTCCCGTACCCCGTGCAGCGTGGCCGCGTAGGCGAGTTGGCCGCGTTCGCAGGCGGCCGCCCCCCGCTCCTCGTCGGAGTGCGCCAGCGCCTCGGCCGTGCGCAGCGCGTCCTCCGCCTCCTCCCAGCCCCGCTCGGTGTACAGGCACCGCTCGACGAGCAGCGCGGCCCGCTGGAGCGAGGCCGTCGGGGTGTCCGGTGGCAGCAGGGCCGCCGCATCGGCCCAGCAGGCCCGCGAGCGCAACCGCCATACCGCGGTCTGGAGAGGATCGTCACCGGCGGTCGTTCCGTTACCAGACATGGCGGAATACGCCACGTTGCCCTCCCCGAGCACGCCATCGAGCTGTTGAGTGGTGGCGGCATTCCAACACCGATGGCGGCGCTGGGCCAAGAGGGTGGGTGAAAGATTTCACAAAGTGGAGGCGCTTTGGCGTGACTTGGTTTGGCCGCCGCGCGCCCCGCCTGACCTCAGCTCATGCGCAGAGCCAGGAAGAAGTCCAGCTTGTCCTCCAGGCGAGAGAGATCCCTTCCCGTCAACTGCTCGATGCGGCCCACCCGGTAGCGCAGCGTGTTGACGTGCAGGTGGAGCCGGGTGGCGCAGCGGGTCCAGGAGCCGTCGCACTCCAGGAACGCCTCCAGGGTCGGGATCAGCTCGGCCCGGTGCCGGCGGTCGTAGTCCGTCAGGGGGTCCAGCAGACGTGCCGTGAAGGCGCGGCGGACGTCGTCCGGAACGAAGGGGAGGAGGAGGACGTGCGAGGCCAGTTCCTGGTGGCCCGCGGCGCAGACCCGGCCGGGCCGGGCCGCCGCCACCCGGCGGGCGTGCCGGGCCTCCTCCAGGGCGCCGCGCAGCCCCTCCGCCGAGTGCACGGCCGCGCTCACCCCGAGGGTGAGCCGCCCGTCCTCGCTCAGGCCCGCAGACAGCGGCTCGCGCACCGACTGGAGCAGCGCGTCGGCGAGCAGTCCGGTCTCCGGGCCGTCGTGCTCGGTGGAGACCGCAGGGAGCGGGACGAGAGCGATGGCCTCGTCACCCGTGTGGGCGACAGCGATGCGGTCCGAGGGCTCCGGGCCCGTGGCCAGCGGGTCGACCAGGATCTCCTCCAGCAGCGACTGGGCGACCGGACCGCCCTCGACCTCGTCGCCCTCCCAGTCGACGCGGGCCACCACCACCTGCCAGTGCGGGGCCGTCCCGAGCCCGGGCAGCAGCACCGGCGCCGCCACCCTCAGACGCGCCGCGATCTCGGCGGGCGCGGCACCCGTCTGGACCAGCTCCAGCACCTCCTGGGCGAGCCTGCGCCGCACCGTGCGGGCGGCATCGCGGCGGTCCCGCTCGACGGCGATCAGCTGGGTGACGCCCTGGAGCAGGTCGAGGCGCTCTTCCGGCCAGTCGCCCGCGTCGGCCTCGACGGCCAGCAGCCAGTCCGACAGGACCGTCTCCCGGACGTCGCGGGCGGCCTGCGGGGAGCGCCCGGAGGAGCGGATGGGGAAGAGGGAGTACCGGCTGCCGCCGAGCAGCAGCCGGTGCGGTCCGCGGCGGCCCGTGCGGGCGGCGGCCAGGTGCTCGGCGGCGAGCCCGGCGCAGGTCTCGGGGGGCAGGTCCGGGCCGGCGACCTTCGAGCCCGCGATCAGGCGGCCGGTGGGCGAGAGCACCCAGGCGCGCAGGTCCAGGTCGGAGCCGAGCAGGTCCAGGACCACGTCCGGGCCGCCGCCCGCCGGGCCCGAGGTCATCATCCGGCGGTGCCGGTCCACCACGGCCGCCAGGTCCCCGGCGCGCTCGCCGGAGACCTGCCGGACGACGTGCTCGGTGATCGTCGCGAACGCCACCGACTCGTGCACCGCGAACAGCGGCAGCCGGTGCCGTGCGCAGGCCTGCATCAGGTCCTCCGGCACATCGCCCAGCTCGGCCTCGCCGGCGGCGAGCGCCGCCACCCCCGCCTGCACCAGGATGCGGACGAAGGGCTCGGAGTCGTCGGCGTCCCGGCGCCAGGCCAGGCCCGTCAGCACCAGCTCACCGCCGGAGAGGTAGCGGCTCGGGTCGCGGAGGTCGGTGGTCATCACCCCGCGCACGGAGCGGTCCAGCTCGTCCTCGCCGCCGAGCAGCCGCAGGCCCAGCGCATCGGTGTCCAGAAGTGCGCGCAGCCGCATCTCGTCGCCGCCGTTCTCTTGTCTCGAAACCTACGATGAATCTTGATGGGTGACGGGGGAGGGACCCGACGCGGGGCGCGCAGGCCGTTCTCCGGGGTCGTCGGGCTGTGTCCTGCGTTTCTCGAGGAAACCGGAGAGGTTACCGATGACCTCCGTTCATACGAATCTACAAGATGCCCACCATGGCCAGCCAACTCCTTCATGGTTTCGGTGACTGACCTCGCCCGAGCAGGGGGCGGTGTACTGAGTCCACTCCGCGTTAACAGGACATGAACGAGCCGGACCCACCGCACACGGATTGGCTCAATCTGTACGACCCACGAGACGAAGAAAAAGAGAGCCGGTCATGGACTTCCTTCGCCCCGCCAGCTGGGATGAGGCGCTCGCCGCGAAGGCCGAGCACCCCAGCGCTGTGCCGATTGCGGGTGGCACCGATGTGATGGTCGAGATCAACTTCGACCACCGTCGGCCCGAGTACCTGCTCGACCTCAACCGCATCGGCGACCTCACCGAGTGGGAGGTCGGCGAGGACACCGTGCGGCTGGGTGCCTCCGTCCCGTACGCCCGGATCATGCAGAATCTCCGTGCCGAGCTGCCCGGCCTCGCGCTCGCCTCGCACACGGTCGCCTCCCCGCAGATCCGCAACCGCGGCGGCGTCGGCGGCAACCTCGGCACGGCCTCGCCCGCCGGCGACGCCCACCCCGCCCTCCTCGCGGCCGGCGCCGAGGTCGAGGCGGAGTCGGCGGCCCGCGGCACCCGCCTGATCCCGATCGAC
Organism: Streptomyces sp. NPDC005728; assembly: GCF_040630895.1. Lineage (NCBI taxonomy): Bacteria > Bacillati > Actinomycetota > Actinomycetes > Kitasatosporales > Streptomycetaceae > Streptomyces > Streptomyces sp. NPDC005728. The sequence goes on along the minus strand of NZ_JBEXYL010000001.1, from coordinate 321,195 downwards.
GAGTTCTACACCGGCGTCAAGCGCAACGCGCTCCAGCCCGACGAGCTGATCCGCGCCGTCCACGTCAAGAAGGCGGACGGCCCGCAGCAGTACTCCAAGGTCGGCACCCGCAACGCCATGGTCATCGCGGTGTGCGCCTTCGGTCTCGCCCTGCACCCGGAGACCCGCACCGTCCGGACCGGCATCGGCTCCGCCGCCCCGACGCCCGTGCGGGCCAAGACCGCCGAGGACTTCCTGAACGCGGCCCTGGAAGAGGGCGGCTTCTGGGACAACGGAAAGATCATCACCCCGTCGGTCGCCAAGCAGTTCGCGGACCTGTGCTCCGGCGCCTGCAACCCGATCGACGACGTCCGGGGCACCGCGAGCTACCGCCGCCACGCGGTCGGTGTCATGGCCCGCCGGACACTCACCTGGACCTGGGAGTCGTACCGCGGCACCCGTCGCGCCTCGGAGGGAGCTGCGTAATGCGCGTCAACTTCACTGTCAACGGACGTCCGCAGGAAGCAGACGACGTCTGGGAGGGCGAGTCCCTGCTGTACGTCCTGCGCGAGCGCCTCGGCCTGCCCGGCTCCAAGAACGCCTGTGAGCAGGGCGAGTGCGGATCCTGCACCGTGCGCCTGGACGGCGTCCCGGTCTGTTCCTGCCTGGTCGCGGCCGGCCAGGTCGAGGGCCGCGAGGTCGTCACCGTGGAGGGCCTGGCCGACTACGCCAAGCAGCGCTCCGAGGGCGGCTGCGCGACCGGCGCCTGCGGTACGACGCTGCAGGACGCCCAGCAGTGGCAGGCCAAGGGCACCGACTCGCAGACCGGCGAGGGCACGGAGCTCTCCCCGATCCAGCAGGCGTTCATCGACGCCGGCGCCGTCCAGTGCGGCTTCTGCACCCCCGGTCTGCTGGTCGCCGCCGACGAGATGCTGGAGAGCAACCCGAACCCGTCCGACGCGGACATCCGCGAGGCACTGTCGGGCAACCTGTGCCGCTGCACGGGCTACGAGAAGATCATGGACGCGGTCCGTCTGGCGGCCGCCCGTCAGTCCGAGGGGGTCTGACATGCCGACCAACGGCGCTCCTACGAAGATCACGCAGGGCTCCCAGACCAAGGGCGGCATCGGCGAGTCCACGCTCCGCCCGGACGGCACCCTCAAGGTCACCGGCGAGTTCGCGTACTCGTCCGACATGTGGCACGAGGACATGCTGTGGGGCCAGATCCTGCGCTCCACCGTCGCCCACGCCGAGATCGTCTCGATCGACACCGGTGAGGCCCTGGCCACGCCCGGCGTCTACGCGGTCCTGACCTACGACGACCTGCCCACCGAGGTGAAGAACTACGGCCTGGAGATCCAGGACACCCCGGTCCTCGCCCACGGCAAGGTACGCCACCACGGAGAGCCGGTCGCGATCGTCGCCGCCGACCACCCGGAGACGGCCCGCCGCGCCGCCGCCAAGATCAAGGTGGAGTACAAGGAGCTGCCCGTCATCACCGACGAGGCCTCCGCCACCGCGCCGGACGCGATCCTCGTCCACGAGGGCCGCGACGACCACCACATCGGCCACGTTCCGCACCCGAACATCGTCCACCGCCAGCCGATCATCCGCGGCAACGTGGAGGAGGCCCGCAGGCGGGCCGACGTGATCGTCGAGGGCGAGTACACCTTCGGCATGCAGGACCAGGCATTCCTCGGCCCCGAGTCCGGCCTCGCCGTGCCCGAGGAGGACGGCGGCGTCCACCTCTACATCGCCACCCAGTGGCTCCACTCCGACCTGCGCCAGATCGCGCCCGTCCTCGGCCTGCCCGAGGAGAAGGTGCGCATGACGCTGGCCGGCGTCGGCGGCGCGTTCGGCGGCCGCGAGGACCTGTCGATGCAGATCCACGCCTGCCTGCTGGCGCTGCGCACCGGCAAGCCCGTCAAGATCGTCTACAACCGGTTCGAGTCCTTCTTCGGACACGTCCACCGGCACCCGGCGAAGCTCTACTACGAGCACGGCGCCACCAAGGACGGCAAGCTCACGCACATGAAGTGCAAGATCGTCCTGGACGGCGGCGCCTACGCCTCCGCCTCCCCGGCGGTCGTCGGCAACGCCTCCTCGCTCTCCGTCGGCCCGTACGTCATCGACGACGTCGACATCGAGGCCATCGCCCTCTACACCAACAACCCGCCCTGCGGCGCCATGCGCGGCTTCGGCGCGGTCCAGGCGTGCTTCGCCTACGAGGCGCAGATGGACAAGCTGGCCATGAAACTGGGCATGGACCCGGTGGAGTTCCGGCAGCTCAACGCGATGGAGCAGGGGACCCTCATGCCGACCGGGCAGCCGGTCGACTCCCCGGCTCCGGTCGCCGAACTGCTGCGCCGCATCAAGGCGATGCCGATGCCGCCCGAGCGCCAGTGGGAGTCCAGCGAGGGCGCCGACGTACGGCAGCTGCCCGGCGGTCTGTCCAACACCACGCACGGCGAAGGCGTCGTACGCGGCGTGGGCTACGCGGTCGGCATCAAGAACGTCGGCTTCTCCGAGGGCTTCGACGACTACTCCACCGCCAAGGTGCGCATGGAGGTCATCAACGGCGAGCCCGTGGCCACCGTGCACACCGCGATGGCGGAGGTCGGGCAGGGCGGTGTCACCGTCCACGCGCAGATCGCCCGCACCGAGCTGGGCGTCACCCAGGTGACCATCCACCCGGCCGACACCCAGGTGGGCAGCGCCGGTTCGACCTCGGCCTCCCGGCAGACGTACGTCACCGGCGGCGCCGTGAAGCACACCTGCGAACTCGTCCGCGAGAAGGTCCTGGAGATCGGCCGCCGCAAGTTCGGCACCTACCACCCGGCGTGGGCCACCGCCGAACTCCTCCTGGAGGGCGGCAAGGTCGTCACCGACGGTGGCGAGGTCCTCGGCGACCTGGTCGACGTCCTGGAGGGCGAGACCGTCGAGATCGAGGCGGAGTGGCGGCACCGGCCGACCGAGGCCTTCGACCTGCACACCGGACAGGGCGACGGACACGTCCAGTACTCCTTCGCCGCACACCGCGCGGTCGTCGAGGTCGACACCGAACTCGGCCTGGTCAAGGTCATCGAACTGGCCTGCGCCCAGGACGTCGGCAAGGCCCTCAACCCGCTCTCCGTCATCGGCCAGATCCAGGGCGGTACGACCCAGGGCCTGGGTGTGGCGGTGATGGAGGAGATCATCGTCGACCCGAAGACGGCCAAGGTCAGGAACCCGTCCTTCACGGACTACCTGATCCCCACGATTCTCGACACGCCGACCATCCCGGTCGACGTGCTCGAACTCGCCGACGACCACGCCCCGTACGGGCTGCGCGGCATCGGCGAAGCCCCGACCCTGTCGTCCACCCCGGCCGTCCTCGCGGCGATCCGGGAGGCGACCGGTCTGGAGCTCAACCGCACTCCGGTGCGGCCCGAGCACCTGACGGGGACCGCGTAACACCCAAGCTCTCCGGGCGGTGTGAGGGAACGTCACACACTCCGCCGCACCGCCCGGAGGAACCCCCTTTGAGTTCCGCACCGCTCGCGGTCCTTGAAGTACCAGGAAATTTGTTCGTCTCGGGCCGTCCCCCGGGTCGTCCATTCCCCAAATCCCGTGACCGTCAGGCGGTTGCACGGGTGCCCCTGTGAACCTTGGGAGATGGCACCATGACCCAGCAGTCAGTGGAGCCCAGGACCTCAGCCGACGACGCAGCCGATGGCAGCCGCGTCCCGGCCGGGCGTGCCTGGCTCGACCGGTACTTCCACATAACCAGACGAGGATCCACGGTCTCGCGAGAGGTCCGCGGCGGCATCACCACCTTCATGGCGATGGCCTACATCCTCCTGCTCAACCCCCTCATCCTGTCCGGCAAGGACGCGGCGGGAGACACGCTGGGCCAGAAGGCGCTGATCACCGCGACGGCGTTCGCGGCGGCCTTCACCACCCTGCTGATGGGCTTCGTCGGCAAGGTGCCCCTCGCGCTCGCCGCCGGCCTCTCCGTCTCCGGCGTGCTGTCCTCGCAGGTCGCCCCGGAGATGACCTGGCCGCAGGCCATGGGCATGTGCGTGATGTACGGCGTGGTCATCATGTTGCTGGTCGTCACCGGCCTGCGCGAGATGATCATGAACGCGATTCCACTCGCGCTCAAGCACGGCATCACGATGGGCATCGGCCTCTTCATCGCCCTCATCGGTCTGTACAAGTCCGGCTTCGTGCACCAGGGCAAGGCCACCCCGCTCAGCCTGGGCCCCGCGGGCCAGCTCACCGGCTGGCCGGTGCTGCTCTTCGCCGGCACCCTCCTACTGATCTTCATGCTCCAGGCCCGGAACATCCCCGGCGCCATCCTCATCGGCATCATCTCCGGCACCGTCGTCGCCGCGGTCCTCAACGGCCTCGGCGTCATCGACCCCAAGCAGTGGGCGAACGGCGCCCCCGAACTGCACGGCGGCGCGGTCTCGATGCCCGACTTCTCGCTCTTCGGGCACGTCGAGTTCGGCGGCTGGGACAAGGTCGGCGCGATGACCGTCGGCATGATCGTCTTCACGCTCGTGCTCGCCGGGTTCTTCGACGCGATGGCCACCATCATCGGCGTCGGCACCGAGGCCGAACTGGCCGACGACAAGGGCCGTATGCCGGGCCTGTCCAAGGCTCTGTTCATCGACGGTGCCGGCGGTGCGATCGGCGGTGTCGCGGGCGGCTCCGGCCAGACGGTCTTCATCGAGTCGGCCACCGGTGTCGGCGAAGGTGCCCGCACGGGTCTCTCCTCGGTCGTCACCGGCCTGTTCTTCGCGGCCTGTCTGTTCTTCACCCCGGTCACCGCGATCGTCCCGCAGGAGGTCGCCTCCGCCGCTCTGGTCGTCATCGGCGCGATGATGCTGATGAACGCCCGGCACGTGGACTGGGCCGACCGTGCGACCGCCATTCCGGTCTTCCTGACCGTCGTCCTGATGCCGTTCACGTACACCATCACCTCCGGTGTCGCCGCGGGCGTCATCTCCTACGTGGCCATCAAGACCGCCCAGGGCAAGGCGCGCGAGATCGGCGCCTTCATGTGGGGTCTGACGGTCATCTTCCTGGTCTACTTCGCACTCCATCCCATCGAGGGCTGGCTCGGCGTCCACTAGCCGACAGCCGAACGTCCCTTCCGCGCAACCCCGTTAGGAGACCGAGAGATGCTGGACATCGCCGAGGAGCTGAACCGGTGGGTCGAGCAGGGCCGTGACTTCGCCGTCGCCACCGTGGTGGCCGTCGGCGGCAGTGCCCCGCGCCAGCCCGGCGCCGCCCTCGCGGTGGACGCCGACGGCACGGCCATCGGCTCGGTCTCCGGCGGGTGCGTGGAGGGCGCCGTGTACGAGCTGTGCCAACAGGCACTCAAGGACGGGGAGACCGTCCTTGAGCGCTTCGGGTACAGCGACGAGGACGCCTTCGCCGTCGGTCTGACCTGCGGCGGGATCATCGACATCCTGGTCGCACCGGTCCGGGCGGACGGTCCCGCCCGGCCGGTGTTCGCGGCCGCGCTGGCCGCCGCCGCCGTTGGGGAGGCGGCGGCGGTCGCGCGCGTCGTCTCGGGACCGGCCGAACTGCTGGGCCGAGCCCTCCTCGTCCGCCCCGACGGCTCCTGCGACGGCGGCTTCGGCGCCCATCCCGAACTGGACCGTACGGTCGCCGCCGAGGCCGGCGCCTTCCTGGACGCGGGCCGCACCGGCACTCTGGAACTGGGCGAACAGGGCGCGCGCTGCGGCGCCCCGCTCACGCTCCTCGTCGAGTCGGCGGTCCCCGCCCCCCGTATGATCGTCTTCGGCGCCATCGACTTCGCCTCGGCCCTGGTCCGCGTCGGCAAGTTCCTGGGCTACCACGTCACGGTGTGCGACGCCCGCCCGGTGTTCGCCACCCGCACCCGCTTCCCGGAGGCCGACGAGATCGTCGTCGAGTGGCCCCACAAATACCTGGGGCGCACCGAGGTCGACAGCCGTACCGTCCTGTGCGTCCTCACCCACGACGCCAAGTTCGACGTACCGCTGCTCCACCTGGCGCTGCGCCTGCCGGTCGCCTATGTCGGCGCGATGGGCTCCCGGCGCACCCACCTCGACCGCAACGAGCGCCTGCGCGAAGTCGGCGTCACCGAAATCGAACTGGCCCGGCTGCGTTCCCCGATCGGGCTGGACCTCGGCGCCCGCACGCCCGAGGAGACGGCGCTGTCCATCGCCGCGGAGATCGTCGCGGGCCGGCGGGGCGGCAGCGGCGTCTCGCTGACCGGAGCGCACATCCCGATCCACCGTGACCCGGCGGCACAGCCGGCGGGTCGGATCGGGTCGGTGGCCTGAGGGGCTCGGGAGCCCCGTGCCGGCAGGGGCGGCGACGACGGTCTCAGTCGGGCACTCCGTCCCGCAGGATCTGCCGGGCGACCTTCTGCCGTGCCTCGGTGAGTTCTGTCGCGATGCTGCGCGCGCGGTCGTCGTCGGATGTGACGGCCCCGGGCTCGGGCTCGCCGATGAGCAGGCAGGCCCGGCGTGCGAAGGCACGCCGGGCGCGCTCCAGCCGTCCCGGCTTCTGCGCCGGGCCCGTCGGGTCCACGTTCCAGTCACAGCCGGCGCACCACGGGGTGAACCGGTTGTCCCCCCGGATCTCGGCTCCGCACTGCGGACACGGTTGAACGACTTCTTCCACGACGGCGCTCATGCGCCCTCCCCCCCCCGTACCGGCTTCCGCCTCTCCTGGCAGCAACACGGTTCCACGATCATGGCATGAGTGACGCGAGCACGTCAGTCGAAGAGCCGCAGGCCGCCGGGCTGTGGCCACGACGCCCGGCCGAAACCGACATCGACGCGATCTACGACGGCTTCGGCCGGATCCACGTCGCACGGCCGGGGGACCGGCTCACCTCTTTCACGCCCGCCTGAGCAGCCGGTTCACCGCCCGCCCGAACACCGGGCGGGCCGTCTGTGCCACGACGCCGTCGAAGAGGCGGGGGAGGAAACGGATCCGCAGCTCCTCGCGCCACACCACGCGGGCACGGCCCCCGGGCCCCGGCCGGACCTCGATCTCCGCCCAGCCCAGGATGACCCGGCCATGCTTCTCCAGGCGGCACAGGCCGGGCTCGCCGTCCACCGGAGGGCACCAGACCGTGACCTCCATGGGGTCCTCGAAGGCGAGGGGGCCGAGGCCTGAACGGGCCACCAGGCGGGTGCCCTCGCGGGTCGGTGCGGGCGGGACCACGGTGATCCGGGTGAGCGGGACGACGTCACCGTGACGGGGCCAGTCGGTGAGCCGGCGCCACGCCTCCTCGAGGGGGAGCGGCACGGTGCGTTCGAAAGAGAAGAAGGGCACACCACGATCGTAGGGAATCGCCGTCGGCCACCTGCGAGTTCGCCCCCTGCTCACCTCCTTGGCGCAGCAGCGGGCAGGCCGCCCGCGAACGGGTGGATCCACGAGTGGCCGATGGGGCGCACGGTGCTCACCCTGGAAGGGTGAGCACCGCGGGCCGTGCCGCGGCGGCCTCCGGCCTGAGCGGGTTCCTGGAGAGCCCGATCGTCGGCATGGCTCCGTGGATCGTCTTCTCCCTGCTGGTCGGACCGGGCCGGTTCGAGATCTCGGTCGCGCTCGCCCTGGCCGGCGCTGTCGCCGTGGTCGTCCTCGGCAGACTGGCCCACCGGGGCAGCTCCTGGAAGCTCCTCGAACTCTGCGACGTGGTCTTCTTCGCCGGCATGGCGGTCGTCGGTGTCCTGGCGAGCGACGGCACGCTGCGCTGGCTGGAGACGTACGCCGGGGAGGTCTCCAACATCGCCCTCGCTCTGATCGCCTTCGGTTCGATGGCCGTCCGGTTGCCGTTCACCCTCCAGTACGCCCGCGAACAGGTCGACCCGGCCCTGTGGGACACGCCCGCGTTCCTGCGCACCAACTACGTCATCACCGGGACGTGGGGGCTCGCCTTCCTGGTGGCGGCGCTCGCGGGCGGCTACGGCGACCTCGTCCTGCACAACCCGAACAACCTCTGGACGGGCTGGATCATTCAGATCCTGGCCATCGTCGCGGCTCTTCGTTTCACCGAGTGGTACCCCGAGGTGGTCCGTGCCCGTGCCCGGCACGACAGCGGTCTGCCGGGCCCGGAGCCGCCCCGGGTCGCCGACCTGCTGCTGCCGCTGGCCGGCCTGCTGGTCCCGATCGGGATCGCCGTCCTCGTCTTCGACACCATGTGGTGGCTGGGCGGTGCCCTCATCGTGGCCGGCACGCTGCTCACCAGGGCGTTGCGGCGGCCGGGAGCCGGTCCGGCCCCGAGCGCCTGACGTGGCGGGCCTTCGATCCGGAGGGGCGGTTCCGGGACGGACCGGGAGCGCCCGCGCGACGGGACGACCCGTCCGCGGCCCGCGGCCCGGACCCCGCCCGCGTCAGGGCCGGTACACCTTCCCCGGCTCGGCCTTGCCGGGCGCCAGGAGCTGAGGGACCGTCACGAAGACGTACCCGCGCTCCTTCAGTGCGTCGATGATGCCGGGCACGGCGGGCACGGTGCCCTTGTAGATGTCGTGCAGCAGGATGATCCCGTCCCGGGACGCCTGCTCGAGGACCCGCTTCTTGATCAGCGCGGAGTCGTTGGTCGTGCAGTCCTTCGCGGTCACGCTCCACAGCACCTCGGCGAGGCCCAGATCCTTCGAGATCTTGTGCACGTCGGCGTCCGTGCGGCCCTGCGGGGGCCGCATCGGCGTGGGCTTGCGCCCGGTGAGCCGCTCGATCGCGTCGTTCGGCCGCTTCAGCTCCTCGCGTATCTGCGCGTCCGGGATCCGGGTGAGGATCTTGTGGTCCCAGGTGTGGCTCGCGACCTCGTGGCCCTCGGCCGCCATCCGCTTGACCAGCTCCGGGTACGTGTCGATGTGCCGCTTGCCCAGCAGGAAGAAGGTCGCCGGGACCTTCTTCTCCTTGAGGATGTCCAGCAGTCGCGCCGAGTTCTCGCTGGGCCCGGCGTCGAACGTGAGCGCCATGCACTTGGCCTGGCGGCAGTCGACGGTCCCGAACCGGGCCGGTGCCCCCGTGCGCCGCCTCGCCGCGTGCCGTGCTCGGCGAGGTCGTGTCGACCTCCGCGCAGCCCGACAGCGTCAGCGCCAGGCAGGCGGCGGCCGAGGCGAGCGCGGACAGACGCAACCGTCGGCGCCCTCCGCGCATCTTCATGGGCGCGTGCTGCGGGTCCGGGGCCGTCCCGGTCGAAGTCGGAAGAGGCATGCCGGGACTATGCACTGCGTGTATAGTCCGTACGTTCGAATCCATGCCGGTGGCGTTCCGGCCGTCCCGACGACAGACCCGCCCGCCGTAGCACCATGGAGGTACAGGGGGGAGGACCCCGGCGAAAGGACGGGCCCATGCGCTACCGGGACCGCGCCGAGGCCGGACGGAAACTCGCCGGCCTGCTGAGCGACCTGCGTGACCGGGGCGAGCTTCCCGACCCCGTCGTCCTGGCCCTGCCCCGCGGCGGGATCGACGTGGCCGCACCCGTCGCCCGGGCCCTGGACGCCCCGCTCGACGTGCTCGTCGTACGCAAGATCGGCGCCCCGCACCACGAGGAGTTCGCCGTCGGCGCCCTTGCCCCGGGCGACCCGCCCCTCTTCGACGCCGGCACCCTCGACCGTCTGGGCCTGACCGAGGAGCGGCTCGCTCCCGTCGTGGAGCGGGAACGGCGCGAGCTGGCCCGGCGCGAGCACCGCTACCGCGGTGACCGCCCGCCCCCGCAGCTGAAGGGCCGGACGGTGATCGTCGTCGACGACGGCCTGGCCACCGGCGCCACCGCCCGCGCCGCCCTGCGCCACGTACGGCGCCGGCAGCCCGCCCGGCTCGTCCTGGCCGTCCCGGTCGGCGCCCCGGACTCCCTCGACCTGCTCACCGGCGAGGCCGACACCCTCGTGTGCCCGTACCGGCCGGCCGCCTTCAGCGCCGTCGGCCAGTGGTACGACGACTTCGGGCAGCTGACCGACACCGACGTGCTCGATGTGCTCGACGCACTGCACGCGCGCTGAACGCCCCGGGAGCGACGATGCCCGAACTGGACGGGACCGAGGCACGACGCCGGTTCACCGCCGCCCGGGTGGCCCGGCTGGCCACGGTCGACGCGGCGGGCCGCCCGCACCAGGTGCCGGTGGTCTTCGCCGGGCACAGCCTCGACGGCACCGACCGGCTCGTCACCGCCGTCGACCGGAAACCCAAGACCACCACCCGCCTCAAGCGGCTGAGCAACATCGCCGCCCACCCGTCCGTGTGCCTGCTCGCGGACGCCTACGACGAGAACTGGGAGCACCTCTGGTGGGTCCGTGCGGACGGCGAGGCCCGCGTCCTCGCGCCCGACGCGGCCGACCCGGCCGCGCGCCACGCCCACGAGAGGGCCGTCGCGCTGCTGTGCGAGAAGTACCCGCAGTACCGGGAACAGCCGCCGGACGGGCCGGTGATCGCGGTCACCGTCCGGCACTGGACCGGGTGGGAGGCCCGCCCGCACGGCCCCCGCACGTCCGCGACAACCCCGTGCACACCAGTGGTACCGGAAGGGCACGCGGAGTAACCTCGGGGCCATGACGCGCACGGGGGAGCGAGCCGTCAAGTCGCGGTTACGCACGCCACCTTGGGTGGCTCGCATCGAAGAGCGGGACGGGCAGATCCTCGGTGCGGGGGTGCTCCTGGCCCCCGACCGGGTACTCACCGCCGCCCATGTCGTCCGACCCGGCCGGCCTTACGTCGTCCACTTCGTCGGCGTGCCCGGCGTACCCGGCGTGGCCGCCACGGTCCGTGCGGACGAGCATGTGCCGCAGCAGGAGGACACCTTCGGCGACCGCAGCGGCGACCTGGCCCTGCTGCGGCTGGCGCACCCGCTGCCCGCCGAGCACACCACCCGGCTCTACCGGCTCGCCGCGCCGCACGGACCGGTGAGCATGTACGGCTTCCCGGACGGACACGACGGCGGCCTCTGGCACGGCGCCGTCCTGGTCGCCGCCCGCGGCCGCGACAGCCAGGTGCAACTGCGCCCGCAGACCCCGGACGAGCTCGCCGCCCCGGGCTTCAGCGGCGGGGGAGTGGTCGACCACGACACCGACGAGGTCATCGGGATCGTCCTCAGCGTCGACGAAGGACCCCGCGCCACCTTCAGCTACATGAGCCCCACCGAGACCATCCTCAGCCATCTGCCGCAGGCCGCCGCCTGGACCGAGGGCGCCGAAGCCGTCGACCCGGCGCTGCGCACCGGCGCGACGGGCGGCACCGGCCGGCTCGACGTGCCGTTCGCCACCGAACTCGCCTCCTGGTTCCGCGGCGAGGGCTGGCCGGTGCTCGTCACCGTCGTCCCCGCCCGCAGCGGCCGCGCCTTCACCCTCACCCGCGCCGTCACCCTCGCCGACCGGGAACTGCGCACCCAGCAGAACACCAGCGCCTTCGGCCACGACCCGCCCGAGACCGTGCCCCCGGCCGGCGGCCACGATCTCGCCCTGGACGTCAAGGGCATGACGGCAACCCAGGTGATGGACCGGATCGCCGGGCGGCTCGGCATCCGCGGCGACCCCCGGCCCGAACGGCTCGGCGCCCTGCGCGTCCCGCTCGCCGCCGTCCTGGTCGGCGTCGACCAGGCCGCCGAACCCGACGCCCTGCTCGGCCTGCTGGACCGGCTCGCCGAGCAGGGGGCCCGGCTGCTCCTGGTCTTCCGCCGCCGCGGCGACCACACGGACCGGGCCGCCGAATCCTTTGTCCAGCGTCCGCTGCGCGACCGCTGGACCCGGCTGCACCACGAACTCGACGACATCGTCGACGCGCTGGGACCCGCGCTCGACGAGCGCCGCGACCGCGTGGCAGCGGACCCCGGCACCCGGCAACTGCTCGACGAGGCCGAGGCCGCCGTGCGACGCACCCGGATGCTGCGCGCCTGGGTCGCCCACACCCCCGCACGCGAACGGGAACCCCGCCGCGCCGACCTGCTGTTCACCTTCGAGGACGCCGCCGAACGCCGCCGCCAGCGCCTGGAACAGGCGGTCTCCGTCCTCGACGCCCGGCTGCACCGCCGCGAGGAACTCCTCGGCCGCGTCACCGCCGCCTGGCCGCTGTGCAGGGAACGGGCCGCGGCCCAGGGCGGCGACCTCGTCATGGAGGCCTACCGGCGCTACGAACACGCCCTGTCGCTGCTCCGCCGGACCCCCTGCGACGTGGACGAGGCGGAGACCGCCGCCCGCCGGTTCATCGGCTTCTGCTCCGGCACGGCACCCGGAAAGGAGGGCACCTCATGACCTCGTGCATCCGGCCCGGCTGCGCGGGCCGCATCATGGGCACCGGCTACTGCGACACCTGCGGACACCGCCACCTGGAGCCGCCGGCCGCGCCGACGCCCCCGCCGCCCGACCCCGGCACCGAGGAACCGCCGGGCCCGGGGCCCGTCCACGCCGTCGCCGGAGTCGGCGAACTCGACCAGCACGGACTGGTCCGGCTGCCCGACGTGCCCGACCCCGAGGGCGTACTCGTCGCGGACCCCCGGCCGCCCACCGGCGGCCGCCGCTGCGGCGCGGACGGCTGCACCATGACCATCGGCATCGGCTACGGCGGCCAGGCCGCCCGCGCCGAAGGGCGCTGCCCCCGCTGCGGCACCCCGTACTCCTTGCTGCCCCAGCTGCACAAGGGCGACGTGGTGGATCGCCACTACCGGGTCCTCGGCTGCCTGGCCCGCGGCGGCCTCGGCTGGATCCACCTCGCCGAGGACACCAGCGCCGACGGCCACCGCGTCGTCCTCAAGGGGCTGATCGACGTCCACGACGCGCTCGCCCGCCACAACGCCGTCGAGGAGCGCCGCTCGCTCACCGACCTGCACCACCCGGACATCGTCCGGATCATCACCCACGTCGAACACCAGGTTCCCGGCCGCTCGCCCACCGGCTACCTGGTCATGGACTACATCGGCGGCCGCTCCCTGCAGCAGCTCTTCGACGCCGACGACGCCGAGCGGATCTTCCAGGGCCGCCCCCGCCTCGACCACGTCCTCACCTACGGCTGCAAGATCCTCGGCGCTCTGCAGTACATGCACGAACGCGGGCTGCTCTACTGCGACATGAAGCCCGCCAACGTCATCCACTTCGGGCGGGCGATCAAGGTCATCGACCTCGGCGCGGTCCGCGCGATCGGCGACCGCGGCTCGGCCTACGTCTACACCGCGACCTTCGCCCCGCCCAAGGAGGAGGTCGACAGCCGCGGCTGGCACGTCGACAGCGACCTCTACACCGTCGGCATGACCCTGCAGGCCCTGGCCCGCGGCACCGAACCGGCCCGCGGCCTCGCCCCCGACTCCTTCCGCCGCCTCATCGACCGCGCCACCCACGCCGAACCCCGCGCCCGGTTCCGCTCGGCCGCCGAGATGTCCCGCCAGCTGTGGGAAGTACTCCGCGAGTTCCGCTCACTGCAGTTCGGCGAGCAACTGCCCGAGAGCTCCACCCGGTTCCGTGCCACCGACGCCAGCCTCGACGCCGGGCTCGGCACGATCCCCTCCCTGGACCACTGGACCACCCGCCCCGGCGAACACCCCGCCGAGCTGGACGTCACCCCGCCCGCCGCCGCCGAGGTCGCCGGCGCCCTCCCGGAGCCGGTGCCCGACCCCGACGACGGCGCCGCCCTGCTGCTCGACACCTTCCCGCCCGACGCCCCCGACCGGGTCGCCCGGCAGTGGCCCCGCGAATCCCGCCTCGGCACCCCCGAGACCGCGCTGTGGCTGTGCCGCGCCTACCTCAGAAGAGGCGAGCAGGGCGAGGCGGAGAGCTGGCTGGCCGAGGCCGAGACCCTGCTCGGCGAACGCGCCGCCGCCCACGACTGGCGCATCGCCTGGCACCGCGGCGTGCTCCACCTGAGCAAGGCCGAGGTACGGCGGGCCGGCAGCTGCTTCGAGGCCGTCTACCGGGCGCTGCCCGGCGAGTACGTGCCCAAGCTCGCCCTCGGCTACTGCGCCGAACACGGCGGCGAGGGGCGCACGGCCCGCGCGATGCGGTTCTACGAGGCCGTGTGGGCCCGGGACTTCGCCCACACCGCCGCCGCGTTCGGCCTGGCCCGCGGCCACCTGGCCACGAGCGACCGGGACGCGGCCGTACGCGTCCTCGACGACGTCCCGTCCACCTCCCGCCACTACGACGCCGCCCGCATCGCCGCCGTCCGGATCCGCGCCGGCATCCTGCACGGCGACGCCCCGTCGGCGGCCGACCTGCGGGACGCCGAGCGGCGGCTGCCCGAACTGCACCTGGACGGCGGTGCCGCCGACGGCGAGACGCGGGCCCGGCTGGCCGCGGAGGTCCGCGAGAACGTCCTGCACCGCCGCCCGGAGCACGGCCGGGGGGCCGGGTTCCCCACCGGAGACCTGCTCGGATCCGGCACCGAGGACGCCCTGCGCACGCTGCTGGAACAGTCCTTCCGGCAACTGGCCGCACAGGCACGCACCGCGCAGGAACACGGCCGGCTGCTCGATCTGGCGCACGCCGTACGGCCGATGACCACGTTCTGAGCACACGGAGAACGCACCAGTGGACAGGGAAGCGAGGGGGACGCAGCCATGAGCGTGGCCGAGAGCGCCGAGGAGGTCGAGGTGACCCTCGCGGTCGGCCAGAAGAAGGAACTGCCCGCCGTGCCGACGACGGGCGGGCAGCGCCGCGACCGGGAGATGCACGCCATCCTGGAGATCGGGGTCAGGAGCAACGGCACGCCGGGCCTCGCCGCCGGCGCCGCCCGCGAGGCCGGGCCCGCCCTCGCCGAGGTGCTGATCGTCGACACCTCCCGCTCCATGCTCCATCCGGACACCAAACTGCACGCCGCCAAGGACGCCACGGTCGCCGCCCTCCGGCTGCTGCCGGAAGGGACCGCGTTCGCCGTGCTCTCCGGCCGGTTCGACGCCACGGTGGTCCACCCCGGCCCCGGCCGGGAGGTGATGGCCGTCGCCGGACCCGCCGAGCGCGACGCCGCCGAACGTGCCGTACGCATCCTGGACGCGGACGGTGGCACCGCCATCGGCCACTGGCTCGACCTGGCCCGGCGGCTGCTCAGCAAGCAGTCCGCGCCCGTCAAACATGTCCTGCTGCTCACCGACGGACGCAACGAGCACGACCACCGCGCCGCCATGCGCCTGGACACCGCCCTGGAGGCCTGCGACGGCCGGTTCGTCTGCGATGCGTGGGGCATCGGCGACGACTGGGACGCCGACCTTCTCCTGGGCATCACCCGGCGGCTGCACGGCCGGGCCGGCGCCGTCCGCCGGGAAGGCGAACTGCCCGCCGCATACGAGGAGTTGGTGAACGGACTGCTCGGCACGGCCGTCCCCGAGCTGCGCATCAAGCTCACCCCGACCCCCGGCACGGTGATCCGCCAGGTCAAGCAGGTCGTCCCGAGCGAGCAGGAACTCCTGGCCACCGGCGCCGAATTCGGCGAACGCGGCGCCGAGTACGTGACCCGCGCCTGGGGCGAGGAGACCCGGCACTTCCAGGTCGTGCTCACCGCCGACCCGACCGGCCGCGAGCTCGGCGAGGACCTCCAGCTCGCCGCCGTGGACGTGGTCGTACCCGACTTCGGCCGCCCCGTGCGGCTGCCGGCACCGCAGCCCGTCCTGGTGCGCTGGACCGACAACCCGCTGGACGCGTCCCGGCAGCATCCCGGGGTCCGCCGCCACGAGCTGTACCAGCAGGCGAGCGCTGCCGTGGCCCGGGCGTACCGGGCCTGGCTGCGCCGCGCGGAGGGCGGGGCGGAGGCGGACCGTGAACTGGCCCGTGCGCTGTCGCTGGCCGGGGAACTGGGCGACGCCCACCTGCTGGCCGCCCTGCGCCGGATCGAGGCCGAGCCGGGCACGGGCCGGGTCCGCGAGGGCCTCAAGGACGTCGACTGGCAGCATCTGATCCTGTCCAGCGCCATGACCACACCGCCCCGGCAGCCGGCCGCAGGCCCGCCGGCCGAGGGCCCACCGGCTCCGCCCGGCGCCGACGACCCCGCTCCGGCCGGTGCCGACGAGCTGGTCACGTGCCCGGACTGCCAGTGGATCGGCCCGGCGGACTCCGTGTACTGCGGGGGCGACTGCGGGCGGTTGCTGAAGGGGTCATCGTGACCGATGCCGCCCCGATGACCCATGCCACCTCGATGACCCATGCCGCTCCGACGGCTCATGCCGCCCCGCGCCTGAGGGATCCCGCCCCCCTGCCCCGCTTCCTCGGCCGTCTCGTGGGCGCCGGGCGGCGCCCGCCGGGCGAGGGCAGTACGACCGCCCACGACCTGTCCGTCCGGCGTCGGCTGCTGCTGGCCCTGTCCGCCCTGCTGACCCTCTCCCTCTTCCTGTCCTACGAGGGCGTGCACGGCGACGCGAACCCGCTGCGCACCTCCAGCGCCCCCGCCGTCCTCGCCATCGACACCGCGCTGTACGCGCTCGACGCGGCGCAGGCGGACGCGACCGGAGCGCCCCACTCCTTCAGCGAGTTCCAGAAGCAGATCTCGGTGGCCGCGCAGAGCGTCTCCCTGGCCGCCGCCGACGACGTGGGCGGTCCGGCCGGCCGGCAGGCCGTGCAGACGGTCTCCGGACTGATCACCGGGTACACCGCCATGGTCCTGAAGGCCCAGGTGGAGCCCGAGGGAAGCGTGCTGCGGGAGGCTTACCTCAGCTATGCCACCAGCATCCTGAAGGCCGAGGACTCCGGCATCGAGGCCCGGCTCAGGGACCTGCAGCGTGAACAACTGGCCGCGGTGGAGCGGCAGACCTCCTTCGGGCCGCCGCTGTGGCTCGGCTGGAGCGTGGCCGCGCTGCTCGTCCTCGCCCTCGGTACGGCCCTGGTGGAGACCCAGCTCTTCCTGCGCCACCGGTTCCGGCGCAGGTACAACCGGCAGCTCATCGCCGGCGGAGCACTGCTGGCGGCCGGGTTCGCGGCCCTGGTGCTGTTCACGGTGTGGACCCACCAGGGCATGGCGGACACCCGCGCCCTGCTCGACCGGACGCCGCCCGGCCCGTCCGTTCCCCACGCGGGGCGGCAGACCGCCTCGTACCTGGCGCACACCGGCTTCCGCGCCGCGGCCTCGGTGTGGATCGTGATAGGAGGCGTCCTGCTCATGGCACTGTCCGAGACGGGACTGCGGCAGCACATCAACGACTACCGGTTCAGGCCCCGGTGAGCGCCCCCGGCAGCGGCCCGGCGACGGCCGCACCCGGCCTCCGCCGCCCCTCCCGCCACCTCGTGCGCGTGGTCACCGTGGTGGCGAGCTGCCTCGCCGTGCTGGCGGCGGCCGTCGTGGTGGGCGTACGGGCACTCGGGCAGGAACCGACCGTCACCCTGCTGGCCAACTGGACCGGAGAGGACGCAACGCACTTCCGGGACGCGGTGATCGCCCCGTTCGAGCGGAAGTACCACATCCGCGTCGACTACCAGGGCAGCTCCGCCGAGAGCCAGGTGCTCAGCGCCGACGTGGAGGCGGGCACACCACCCGACGTCGTGGTGCTCACCGGCCCGGGCGAACTCGCCGACTACGCCGAACGCAAGCAGCTCTTCCCCGTCGAAGACCTCGTCCCCCAGGGCGCGTTCGGCACGTCCTGGGCCACGCCGCTGAAGGGGCACGTGTACTGGTTCCCGCTCAAGGCCGACGTCAAGAGCATCGTCTGGTACCCGCGCGACACCACCGACCAGGAGCTGAAGGCGGCCGGGGCCCGGCCGGACCAGTGGTGCCTCGGCATGGGTTCCGGCGCCACCAGCGGCTGGCCCGGCACGGACTGGATCGAGGACATCCTGCTCCAGCAGTCCGGCTGGCGGACCTACCAGCGGTGGGCGCGCGGCCTGCTGCCCTGGCAGTCCAAGGAGGTGGAACGGGCCTGGCAGACCTGGCGGAGGCTGGTCGGCGCGGGAACCGATCCGGACCTCGTGGCACGGGCGCTGAAGACCGAGTACCAGGACGCGTCGAAGCCGGTCACGCAGCGGCCGCCGCAGTGCACCCTGGAGCACCAGGCGTCGTTCGTCCGCAGCTACCAGCCCTGGAAGGACGTTCGCGGCCGCTACACGCACTCGGCCGAGCTGATCCCCGGCGCCACGGCCAAGGACACCTGGGAGGTCTCCGGCGACCTGGTGGCCCTGCTGCACAACACCCCGCAGGCCGAGCAGCTGATCCGCCACCTCGCCTCCGCCGAGGCCCAGCAGGCCTGGACCGCGAAGGAGGCCGGCTTCTCCGTGGACACCAGGGCACAGCCGGCCTCCGACTCCAACGGCTCCTGGCACAGCACCCTGGCCGACACCCTGCTGGACACCGGGGCGGTCCACTGCTTCGACGCCTCCGACGCCATGCCGCCGTCGGTCCGCGACGCCTTCGCGCAGGCGGCGATCGACTTCCTCGCCGATCCGCACCAGCTGGACGAGCTGCTGGCGCAGCTGGACAGCCTCAGCAGCAACGAGGAACTGAACTGGCTGCCCTCGGTCTGCGACCGCGGCCCCTGAGCACCGGCACGGGCCGGAGCGGAAACGGGCGGAACGAGGCGCGGGCCGACGGCGGCGGTCGGCTCAGCCCCGGCTCCACGGCAGCCGCAGCCCCCGCCCCTGCGCCCGCCCCGCCTCCGCGGCCGGGCGGCGGGTGGCCGGGTCCAGGACGTTGTCGCCGATCGCCGCCTGCGACGCCTCGTCCGGCGCGAGGACCACCACCTCGGTGCCCTGGGCGCGCAGCTCCTCCACCGCCCGCTCCACCGGCTGCTCGCTGGGGAACGGCTCGACGGTCCCCATCGGTACGATCAGCAGCACCCGGTCCGCGCCGCCCGCGTAGTCGACATTGGCCATGGACCGCACGCCCCCGTCGACGTACCGGCGCCCGCCGATCGTCACCGGCGGCCACACCCCCGGCACGGCGCAGCTCGCCGCGACGGCGTCGACCAGGGGCACCCCGGAGTCCTTGTCGAAGACGCTCGGCTCCCCGCTCCCGGCGTCCACCGCGACGACCTTGAGCGCCCGCTCCGGCCAGCCGTGGGACGGCAGCCGCGACTCGATCACCGTGCGCCGCCGCGCCTCCGGCACGGTCCGCGCCTCGAGCGCCACCCGCCCCACCGCACGCCGCAGCTCCGGCACCGAGGCGGCG
This sequence comes from Streptomyces sp. NPDC005728, assembly GCF_040630895.1. Taxonomy (NCBI): domain Bacteria; kingdom Bacillati; phylum Actinomycetota; class Actinomycetes; order Kitasatosporales; family Streptomycetaceae; genus Streptomyces; species Streptomyces sp. NPDC005728. The sequence continues at coordinate 302,163 of NZ_JBEXYL010000001.1, read as the reverse complement.
GAGCCCATCGCGGCGCCGATCTCCGCGGCGAACTTCTCCAGGTCCATCTCGGCCGTGATCTCGGCGGGCTGCAACGCGGGATCCACCTGCCGCGCGTACAGCTCCTCCAGCCCCAGCCCGCTGGCCACCTGCGCGGCGACGGTCGCCCCCGCGGAGGTCCCGAGCAGCAGGTCGGCTCCGGTCACGTCCTGTCCGCCGTCGGCGAGCCCCGCCAGCAGCCCGGTGATCCAGGCGATCCCGCCCACACCGCCGCCGCCCAGCACCAACGCCTCGGTCATCTCAGCTCCTTGGTAGTCCTTGATCCACCGGAACGACACCGGACAGGGTGGCACCATTCCCCCGGCACGACGAGTGCGCGGACGGTGCCGTCGGACATGCCGTGCCCGGTGCCCCCTCGTAGCCTGAACGGGAAGCCGGCACCCACGGAACGGGGCCCGGGCTCACCCGGTGCACATCGGCCGGGCCCCTTGTCCGGTCTCGGTGCGGGGACGGGAGGTTGCCCCATGAGCAGGCGCTGGACCGCGCGGGTGGCCCTGCTGGCGGGCGTGGCGGCGGTAGCGGTGCTGCTGGTCTTCGCCGGGCTCGGCAGCATCCTTCTCGTGGCGGTGGGAGTGGCCGGGCTGCTGCTCACGGCGGCCGGCGTGTGGTGGATGCTGACCCGTACCGGGGGGACACGCGTACTGGCCGTGCTGCTGGTGGTCGCCGCGCCGCTCGCGGTCCTCGCGCTGTACACGGCCGCCGGACTGCTGTGGGTCGTGCTGGTCTCGCTCGGCCTGTGGGCCCTGGCCGTCTCCGCGGGCCGGGCCGCGCTCGTCGACGACTCCGCGCCGGGCATGCCGGAGCGACCCGCCGGCCGGGCCCGGCGGCCCTTCCTGATCATGAACCCGCGCTCCGGCGGCGGGAAGGTCGCGAGGTTTCGGCTGGCGGAGCGCGCCCGTGCCCTGGGCGCGGAGGTCGTCGTGCTGGACCCGGCCCGCCCCCAGGACGTGTCCGAGCTGGCGCGGCGGGCCGTGGGGCGGGGCGCCGACCTGCTCGGCGTCGCGGGCGGTGACGGCACGCAGGCCCTGGTCGCCGGTGTGGCCGCGGAGCACGACATCCCGTTCGTGGTGATCAGCGCCGGCACCCGCAACCACTTCGCCATGGATCTGGGCCTGGACCGGCAGGACCCCGCGACCTGCCTGGACGCGCTGACCGACGCCGTCGAACTCCGCGTCGACCTCGGGTACGTCCGCTCGGGACGGCAGCCCGCGGACGGCGGCGCGGAGCGCGTCTTCGTCAACAACGCCTCGTTCGGTGTCTACGCGGCCGTCGTGCAGAGCCCCGCCTACCGCGAGGACAAGGCCCGCACCACTCTGGAGATGCTGCCGGACCTGCTGACCCACCACAGCGGCGCCCGGCTGACGGTCCGCGCAGGGAGGCGGCGCCTGACGGATCCCCAGGCCGTCCTGGTGAGCAACAACCCCTACCGGACGGGCGACTCGGCGGGCCTGGGGCGCCGCGAACGGCTGGACTCCGGCGCCCTGGGGCTGCTGGCCGTCGAGGTCGCCGGCGCGGCAGAGGCGACGGACCTGCTGCTGCGCGGCGGGCACAGTCGCGGGCTGACCGCCGTCACCGCCCGCGAGGTCGTCGTCGACGCCGACACTCCGATGATCCCGGTCGGTATCGACGGCGAGGCCCTGATGCTGCCCACCCCGGTGCACTGCCGGCTCGCGCCCGGCGCCCTGCGCGTCCGTGTGCCGCGGCACCGCCCCGGAGTCCCGCGCGCCGCGCCGCCGGTCGACTGGCGCAGGGTACGTCGCCTGGCCCTGACGATGGGCCGGGTCGCGGCGGGCCGCGCCCCGGCCTGAGCGCGGTCAGCGCTCGTCCGGCAGGGTGGGAGCCTGCGCCGGGAGCGTCCACCGCGCTCCGGTGCGCTGTCGGAAGGCGGCTGACGGTGGACTCCACGGTGGGGAAGAAATGGCCCGGATCGATGGTGCGGGTCAGCCCGTACCGTTCGATCTTGCGCCGCACGGGGTCCTTCAGCTCGGCGAACACGAGGTGGACGTGTGCGGCGTTGAGTGCCTCGTCCAGTTCCTCCAGCACGTCGGCGGCGGTGGTGTCCACGTCGGTCACCGGTTCTGCCGCGATCACGATCCAGTCCGGCCGCGGGTCTGCGCGCGCCAGGCGCCGTACGGCGTCCCGGAAGGTCCTGGCGTCGGCGAAGAACAGCGGCGCGTCGAACCGGTAGATCACCAGGCCCGGCAGATGCTGGGCCCGCGGGTACGACCGCACGTCGTGGTACCCCTCCAGGCCGTCGACCCGCCCCAGCACGGTGCTGTACGGCCACCACGCGCGCCGGAAGACGTTGAGCACGGACAGCGCCACGGCGATCGCGATCCCCGGCAGGACACCGAGCAGGGCCACCCCGGCGAAGGCGGTGACCGACAGCAGGAACTCCGACCTGCGCTGCCGCCACAGCCGCACGGTTCCCGGAAGCTCGGCCAGGGACAGCGAGGCGGTGATGACGACGGCCGCGAGGGCGGGCTGGGGCAGATCGCGGAACATGCCCGGGACCGGCACGAGCATGAGGACGATCAGCACCGCCCCGACGACCCCGGTGAGCCGGCTCCGGGCACCGGCGCGCTCGGCCACCGCCGTCCGGGAGCCGCTCGTGCTGACCGGGAAGCCCTGGAAGAGGCCTGCCGTCAGGTTCGCGGCACCGATGCCCGCCATCTCCTGGTTGCCCCGGACCTCCTGCCGTTGCGGGCTGCGAACGCCGACGCGTTGGAGATCGTGTCGGCCAGGGAGACCAGGGCGATGCCCAGCGCACCGCCGAACAACGGCGCCAGGTCCAGGAGCCGGACGTGCGGGATCGTGAACGGCGGTAGTCCCTCGGGCAGCTGACCGACCAGGCCGACCCCGTGCGCGCCCAGGTCGAAGAGCACGGTCGCGGCGATCGCCACGACCGTCATCACCAGCACCGCGGGGACCTTGGGCAGCAGCCGCTGGAGCACCAGGATCAGGACGATCCCGCCGACGCCCACCGCGGCCGCGGCCCGCACCACCGCCCCCTCGGCGAGCTGGTGCACGAGGCCGACGCACTCCCCGACCAGGTTGTCCGCCTCGACCTTGAAGCCGAGCAGTTTGGGCAGCTGGCCGATCAGAATGGTCAGGGTCAGGCCGTTCATGTAGCCGATCATCGTCGGTTTGGAGATCAGGTCCGCGACGAACCCGAGCCGGGCCACCGAGGCGAGGATCATGACCGCCGCGACCATGAGGGCGAGCACCGAGGCCAGCGCGACCGCCCGGTCGGGATCCCCGCCGGCCGCGACCAGGGGCAGCACGGTGGCGGCGATCATCGGTCCCAGCGAGGAGTCCGGCCCCAGGACCAGGATCCGGGACGGTCCGCACACCGCGTAGCCGAGCAGGCACAGGACGGTCGTGTACAGGCCGGTGATGGGCGGCAGGCCCGCCAGCTCGGCGTAGGCCATGCTTTGCGGCACCAGCAGCGTGGTCAGGACGACGCCCGCGACCAGGTCCTTGGGCAGCCACTCGCGACGGTACGTGGAGAGGGCACGGATCCCGGGAACGGGCCCGGATGCGGGAGGGGGCGAGGAGTCTGCTCACCCGGTGTTCCTCGCCCGGCGGGCCAGGAGCTTGCCCAGCTCCCACACGCACAGCAGCGCGAGGGCGGACAGCAGCGCCCAGCCGAACTGCCGTGCGTCGATGTCGGTCGTCCCCAGGAGGCGACGGAAGCCGTCCATCTGGGTGACCATCACGGCGAGCACGAACTGGCCGAAAGCCACCCAGTTCATCTGCTTGCTGTCGAACGTGGAGGGCGTCAGGACGGACTCCGTCTCGCTGCGGCACTCGAACGCGGCCACGACCAGACAGAGCGCGAAGGCGGTGAACGCGACCGACTGCCCGACCGCGACGCTGTCGAAGAGCGTCTGACCGAGCTTGATCAGACCGAGCAGGACGGCGGTGATCGCCAGCCCGGCGAGCCCCACCGTGACCAGCACGGGCCGGGTGAGCACGGACTCGCCTCGCGGCCGCGGCCGGCGCCGCATGAGCCCGGGACTCTCCCGGTCGAAGCCGAGCGCGAAGCCGAAGGAGGCGTTGACCACGAAGTGGATCCACAGCACCTGCGGTGGGGTGAAGGGCTCGCCCGCGGCGATGTTCAGGATCGCGGCGCCGAGGAACGTCAGGACGAAGGTGACCAGCAGGAGCAGGACGAACCGGATGTACTTGGTGAGGTTGTCGTAGATCGCCCGGCCCTGCTCGACGGCGTACACGATGGTCGCGAAGTTGTCGTCGGAGAGGATCATGCGGCCGGCGTTCTTCGCCACGTCCGTGCCGCTGCCCATGGCGATGCCGATGTCGGCGGCCTTGATGGCGGGCGCGTCGTTGACGCCGTCCCCCGTCATCGCCACGACGTGGCCCTTCTTCTTGAGCGTGTCGGCGAGCAGCACCTTGTGCTCCGGCGCGACCCGCCCGACCACCCCGATGGCGTCGATGCGGGCGAGTTGCTCGTCCTCGCTCATGGCGGCGAAGTCGGTCCCGAGGACGGCCTCACCGGGGATGCCGATCTGCCGGGCGATCGCCGCCCCGGTGGTGACGTCGTCGCCGGTCACCAGGCGGACCCTGACGTGTGCCGCCCGGGCGGCCGCCACGGCGTCCATCGACTCCGCACGGGGCGGATCGACCATCCCGACGAGACTGGTCACCCGCAGCGCCTCGACGTAGGCGAGCAGGTCCGCGTCCGGATCGAAGCCGTCCGGGTCCAGGTCGCGGGTGGCCGCGGCCATCACCCGCAGCCCCTCGCCCCCCATCCGCTCGGTCTGTGCCTCGGCGCGGCTGCGCAGTCCGGCATCCCACGGGACGGTCCCGTCCGCCGCGAGGGCGTCGGCTGCCCGTGCCGTCACCGCGGGGGCCGCACCCTTCACGAAGCACCGGACCACCGGCCGGCCGGAGGCGTCGACCGTCGAGTTGAAGGTGGCCATCAGCTTGTAGGCCGGGTCGAACGGCAGGGTGGCGAGCCGCGGGAGACGCTCCCGGGTGGCGTCGGTGTCCAGACCCGCCTTGTGGGCCAGCACCAGCAGGGCGCCCTCGGTGGGGTCGCCGACCACCTCGCCGTCCACCAGCCTGGCGTCGCTGGCCACGACGTACGGCAGGATCGCGTCCTCGATGCCCGGGGCCGAGCCGGCGGCGTGGTGGATGCTCCCCTCCAGTCCGTAGCCCGTGCCCGAGACGGTGTACCGGTCGGTCGGCGTGAGCACTTCGACGGCGGTCATCTGGTTCATCGTCAGGGTGCCGGTCTTGTCCGAGTTGATCGCCGAGGTGAACGCCAGCGTCTCGACCGAGGGCAGCTCCTTCACGATGGCGTTGCGCTTAGCCAGGTTGAGGCTGCCCACGGAGAGGATCGCCTGGGTGACGGTCGGCAGGGCCTCCGGGATGGCGGCGATGGCGAGCGAGACCGCGCTGACGAACAGCGCGTCCCAGGCCTGGTCGCGGCTCCGCCCCAGCGCGAACATCACGATCATGGTCAGCCCGGCCGCCCCGGTGATCCACAGCGTCAGGGTGTCCAGCTCCCGGGTGAGGGGCGGTACCTCCTTCTCCGTGGCCGACAGCATCCCGGAGATCTTGCCCAGCTCGGTGCCGGACCCCGTGGCGGTCACGACGAGCAGCCCGCTGCCGTGGGTGACCGGCGTGTTCATGAACGCCATGTCGGTCTGGTCGCCGGGCGGCAGCCGGTCGCCCGGCACCGGCTCGGCGTCCTTCGCCGCCGGAACGCTCTCACCGGTGAGCGCGGACTCGTCGATCTGCAGGGCGCTGGCCTCGATGACGCGTCCGTCCGCCGGTACCTGGTCCCCGGCGGCGATGAGCACGATGTCGCCGACGACGAGCTGCTCCGCGGGGATCTCGGCCTCCACGCCGTCCCTGCGTACCCGCGCCGTGGCCTCCAGCATGGACTTCAGCGCGTTCATCGCGCTCTCGGCCTTGCCCTCCTGGCGCAGGCCCACGACCGCGTTCAGCAGGGTCAGCACGATCAGCAGGATCCCGGTGGTCCACTCCCGGATGACCAGCGAGACGACCGCGGCGGCCACCAGGACGAGCTGCATGTAGCTGCGGTACTGGGCGAGGAACCGGCGCCAGCCCGCGACCTGCTGCTCCTCGGGCAGCGCGTTCGGGCCGTGCGCGGCCTGCAGTTCGGCGGCCCGGGCCGCGGAGAGCCCGGCCGCCCGGTCGACGCCGAACGCCGCCACGACCTCCGTGGCGGGCCGCGCGTACCAGGCCTGCTGAGCCGCTCCGGACCCTGCCCCCACGGAATCCGACTGGACCGTCATCGTCCTGCCTCCGATCGGGCCGGCCGTGCCCCGGGATGTCAGCCCCGGCCGTGCTTCTTCCCCTTCGCCCGCCCGTGAGCGGCCTCGCTCCCGCCGTCCGCCGCGGCGTGCCCGGCCGCCTACGGGTCGGCCGCGGCACCGGGGGGCGCCTCCTGCTCCAGCTCCCGCCGGGCGGCCCGCAGATCCCTGCGCGCCTCTTCGCCCACGTCGGGGTAGCGGGGGTCGATGTCCATCAGGGTGTGCCCGAGGACCGCCGCCGTGCAGATCCGCGCGAACCACTTCCGGTCCGCCGGTACGACGTACCAGGGAGCCCACTTCGTACTGGTCGCGGAGAGCATCTCGGAGAACGCCCGCTGGTAGTCGTCCCAGTGGCGCCGCTCCCGGACGTCGGCGGCGGAGAACTTCCAGTTCTTCTCGGGCAGGTCGATCCGCTTGAGGAAACGCAGGCGCTGCTCCTCCTTGGACAGGTTCAGGAAGACCTTCACCACCTTGAACCCGTTGCCGGTGAGGTACCGCTCCCAGTTGTTGATCTCGCGGTAGCGCCGCTCCCAGATGTCTCCTCGGCGCGCGCTGTCCGGCAGCTTCTGCCGCACGAGGTTCTCCGGGTGCACGCGGACGACGAGCACCTCCTCGTAGTGGGAGCGGTTGAAGATGGCGATCTCGCCGCGCTCGGGCAGCCGCCGGGTGTAGCGCCACAGATAGTCGTGGTTCAGTTCCTCGGTGGAGGGCACCTTGAAGCTGCTCACCTTCACGCCCTGCGGATTGACGCCGCTCATCACGTGCCGGATCGTTCCGTCCTTGCCTCCGGCGTCGAGTGCCTGCAGACACAGCAGGACGCCGTAGGTGTCCTGGGCGGCCAGCCGTTGCTGGTACTCGGCCAGCAGGGCCACCCCGGCGCGCAGCAGCTCCACCCCCTCCTGCTTCTTCAGGCCGGCCCTGTACCGCGGGTCGAAGTCCCGGCCCAGATCCACCGTCGAACCCGGTGCCACCCGCAGCGGGTCGATGAAGTCCGCGATACGTGCGGCTCTGTCGTCCACACGCTCATTCTCCGGTCGTCGTTACAAGATCGCCCGCCGGGATCAGAGCCAGTCCTTCCGCTTGAAGATCACGTACAGGCTGACGCACACCACGCCCATCAGCCCGATCGCGAACGGATAGCCGAACCTCCAGTGCAGTTCCGGCATGCGGTCGAAGTTCATTCCGTAGATCGTCCCGACCAGCGTCGGAGCGAACAGAATGGCCGCCCACGAAGAGATCTTCTTGACCTCCTCGTTCTGCTCGAACCCCGCCTGCGCGAGAGCCCGCATCTCCGCGTTCTGCTGCTGGGTGACCAGGGTCGCGTTGACGGTGAGGATCTCGGTGAGGGCCTGGCGGAAGCCGTCGACGCGTTCGCTGATGTGGGTGACGTGGTCGGCGACGTCACGGAGGTAGCGCTGGAGTTCCTCGTCGGTCTCGTACTTGGCGAAACCCGCCATCAGACCGTGCAGCATGCTGACCAGCGGGCGGGTGGCGCGCTGGAACTCGACCATTTCGCGGGAGAGTTCGTAGATGCGGCGGGAGACCTCCGGGTCGCCGCGGAAGACCTCCGTCTCGATCTCGTCGACGTCGATCTGTACACCCGCCACGACCGGGGCGTAGCCGTCGACGACCGCGTCGAGGATCGCGTACAGCACCGCCTCGGGGCCCAGTCCGAGCAGTTCGGGGGTGTCCTCCATGCGGCGGCGGACCGCGGACAGGTCGGGGGCCGCGCCGTGCCGGACCGTGATGACGAAGTCCGGGCCGACGAAGACGTGCAGCTCGCCGAAGTCGACCTCCTCCGGTGCGTCCAGGTAGCGGGCGGCGCGCAGGACGACGAAGAGCGTGTCGCCGTAGCGCTCCAGCTTCGGCCGCTGGTGGGCCTCCATCGCGTCCTCGACCGAGAGCGGGTGCAGATCGAACTCGGCGGCCAGGGAGAGGAGTTCGTCCGCCGTCGGCCGGGCGAGGCCGATCCACGCCATGCCCGAGGGATGTTCGCGCAGCTCACGGAAGGTCTCGGCGAGCGTGGCGGGGGCGGAGACGCGGACGCCGTCCCGGTACAGCGCCGCCTGGACGACGCTCGCCGGCTCGGCCGGCTCCACGGTCTCCGGGGCATCGGGGGCGGTCTCGGCGGCGGGGGCAGCGGTGACGGCACGGCGCCAGACGGACTTCCGGCCGCCGTTCCTGCCGCTGGGGCGCTCGGGCATCGGCTGCCTCTCCGTCGAGCCTGCGTACGGCGTGATCACGAAGCGGGGTACGTGCAGGATAGCCGCGGCCTCCCGCCCCGGGCGCCCGAGACCGGTCCAGGCTCCGGTGAGAATTGCGGACAGAAAGTGTCCGCAAGGAGCGTTAGCGTGCGGGCATGACGAAGAGCAGCGCAGCCGGGGCTCCCCTTCTGGACACCCGCGCCCTGAACCGCGCCACCCTGGACCGGCAGCTCCTGCTGCGCCGCTCCCCGCTGTCCGCGACGGACGCCGTACACCGCCTCCTCGGCCTCCAGGCGCAGAACGTCAAGCCCCCCTACTACGCCCTCGCCGCCCGCCTCGACGGCTTCGCCCCGCAGCGGCTGTCGGACGCGATGGCCGCCCGCGGGACCGTACGGATCGTCACCCTGCGCTCCACCATCCACACCCACACCGCCGAGGACTGCCTGACCCTCAGGCCGCTGGTCCAGCCCGCCCGGGACCGGGAGCTGGCGAACTTCCGCAAGGGCCTCGCCGGAGTCGACCTCGGCCGGCTGGCCGTGCTCGCCCGCGAGCTGGTCGAGGCCGAGCCGCGGACCATGGCCCAGCTGCGCTCGGCGCTCGGCGCCGAGTGGCCGGACGCGGACCCGCGGTCCCTCGCCGTCGCCGCCCGCTGCCGGCTGCCCCTGGTCCAGGTGACCCCGCGCGGCCTGTGGGGGCGGAGCGGACAGGTCGCCCTCACCACCGCCGAGCACTGGCTGGGCCGCCCGGCCGAGCCCGCGCCCGCCGCCGACGCCGTGGTCCTGCGCTACCTCGCCGCGTTCGGTCCCGCCTCCGTCCGCGACATGCAGACCTGGGCCGGACTCACCCGGCTCGGGGACGCCTTCGCGCGCCTGCGCCCGCAGCTCCTCACCTTCCGGGACCCGCACGGAGTCGAACTGTTCGACCTGCCCGACGCGCCCCGCCCCGACCCCGGCACCCCGGCCCCGCCCCGCTTCCTGCCCGAGTTCGACAACCTCCTCCTCGCCCACACCGACCGCACCCGCGTCGTACCGCCCACGTACCGGGGCCGCAGCTGGCAGGGCAACCGGGCCCACTGCACCCTGCTGGTCGACGGCTTCCTGGCCGGCCTGTGGAAGCTGGACGGCGACGCCCTCGTCATCGAGCCCTTCGGCACGCTGACGAAGGCCCAGCAGGAGGACGTGACCGCGGAGGGCGCCCGGATGCTGACGACGATGCACCCCGGGACGCCGTACGACATCCGGTTCGGCACCGTCGTACGGCGCTGAGCCGCCCCCCGGACGGCTCAGCACCGCAGATGTGGAGAGGGGAGCGTTGCGGGCCGCTCGTGGTGGCCCGCAACGCCCCCCTGGTATCTACCTGAGGGATGCTCAGGTGTTCTTCTTCCGGGTTACGAGTTGACCTGCGCGGTCACCAGGTCCGAGAAGGTGGTCAGCCGGGAGTACACACCCGGGTAACCCGCCTCCGCGCACCCCTCGCCCCAGGAAGTGATCCCTGCCAGGACGCCCCCGATGAGCAGGGGACCGCCGCTGTCGCCCTGGCAGGTGTCCACGCCGCCGGACGTGTATCCGGCGCACACCATGTCGCTCTGGACGAAGTCCGAGCCGTAGGAGCTCTTGCAGCTGGAGTCGGACACGATCGGGACGGTCGCGGTCCGCAGCTGGTTGGAGGAGCTGCCGTTCTCCGAGGTGGTGCCCCAGCCGAGGATCCGGGCCGTGGTGCCGGACGCGTACACACCGGTCTGGGACGAGGAGACGTACGACGCCGTCGTGTACGGCATCGACGTCGAGAGGGTCAGTACGGCCACGTCGTCGCCGTTGGTGGCGTCGGTGTAGTCAGGGTTGATCCAGATCTTGCTGACCCGGCTGACCGTGCCGTTGGTGCCGTTCAGGTAGGTCCGGCCGCCGACCACGCGCACACTGCTGGTGGTCTCGCCGACCATACAGTGCGCGGCCGTCACGACCTTCTTGGCGGCCACCAGGGTGCCGCCGCAGAACTGGCTGCCGGACGCGTCGCTGATCTGCATCATGAAGGGGTACGCCGTCGTGGTGGTGGTCGTGCCGCCCACGATGGGCTGGGGTGCGGCGCTCGCCGTGGGGGCGGCGATCAGCGCGGTGGCCGCGGCGGCGGCGGTGGCCATCAGGGTCGCGGCGGTCTTTCTGGCACGTCTGAGCCCGAACATGAGTCTCCTCAGTGGGGGTTGCCGGTGGGGGGTCGCGCGGGTGTGGGGGGTGATCACGAGGGTCGCGGGACCGACCCCCGTATGCCCGGGCGAGCGGCACGCCCTTTACGCTAGGACCCGGTACCCTCGCCTCCCAATGAGGGAACCCCCTAGGGGGTTGGGTGAGGGAAAACCCTCGGTCCGGTTCAGTTAACCTGGCGCGCCGTCACTTCGCGCGTCGCGCCGCCGCCAAACGGACGATGTCGACGCGCGAGCGGATCCCGAGCTTGCGGTAGACCCGGGTCAGGGTCGCCTCGACCGTTTTCACACTGACGAACAGCCGGGCGGCGATCTCCCGGTTGGTGGCGCCCTCCATGACGAGCGCGGCGACCTGACGTTCCATCGAGGCCAGGGCTGCCAGCGCGTCGAGCCCGCCCAGCGCATCCGGCACGGCGCGGGCCGGCTCGGGCTCCGGGGCGGTGAGGGCTTCGTCCACCTGGCGCAGCCAGGGCAGGGCGCGGCAGCGCCGGAACAGCCGGGTCGCCTCGTCGAACGCCGTCACCCGGCGCTGGCCGGTCTCCGGGCGCCGGGTGCGCAGCTGGGCCAGCGCGAACGCGGCCCGCGCCTCCTCCAGGCCGTAGCCGAGCTTGGCGAGCCGGTCCTGAGCGGACGTCAGCTGGGCGACGGCGGCCTCCTGGTCGCCGTGGGCGGCCCGCACCAGGGCCTCCGCGCGGTCGAGCACGCCGAGGACGCTCTCCCGGCCGAGCCTGAGCGCGTGCTCACGGCTGGTGTCGATGACGTCCTGCGCCTCGGCCGGTTCACCGATGCGGACCAGCGCCTCGGCCAGGTCGCCGTGCCAGCGGCCGCGCGCCGGGTCGGTGATGCCGAGGCCCAGCTCCAGGCGGCGCACCCGGCGCAGCGCGCGGACCGTGCCCGCCGGGTCGCCGGCCACCAGCTGGGCGTACCCGAGCGCGCCCAGGGCCCGGGACAGGTACATCTGGTCGCCGTCCTCCTCGGCGTGGTCCACCGCCTCCCGGGCGAGCGCCAGCGCGCGGTCCACGTCCCCGCCGGAGGCCTCCGCGAGCGAGGTGAGCATCGCCGAGGCGGTCTCGCCGATGCCGGAGTCCCGGGCGAGCCGCAGACTCTCGCGGGCCAGTTCGAGGGCGCGGCCGCAGTGACCGGCGCGCAGCTCCGTCTCGGCCAGGCCGCGCAGGAAGTGCACCTCGCTCTCCACCGAGCCGCGCCGGCGCACCTCGCGCAGCAGCGCGGTGACCGTCCCCCGGGCCTCGGCCAGCTGGTCGCCCATGACCAGCCAGCGGAACCGGGCGCTGCCCGCGCCGTTGTGATGGCAGGCCACCCTCGGGTCCTGGGGCTCCTTCAGGGCGCGCTTGATGGTCCGGGGTGCCTCCGGATGGCCCATCAGGGTCTCGGTCTGCGCCTGGAAGGCGAGGGCGAGCAGTTCGGTGCGCCGGTCGCCGCCGCGCTCGGCCAGCCCGGCGGCGTGCGCGGCCGCCTCCCGGGCCTCGGTGAAGTCGCCCTCCACGATCAGCGCCCGCCACGCCAGCTGGTAGTGCACCAGGGCCAGCAGCCGCGGGTCGTCGCCGGCGTCGGCGAGGGCCTGCGGGAAGACGGCGTCGACCTCGGCCATGGTGTGGCCGGCGGTGTCGATGACGATGATCCAGGCCCGCACCCGGTCCGCGGGCACGGTCGCCCGGGTCAGCACCTCGCGGGCGATGTCCCGGGCCAGGTCCACCTCGCCGGCGGTGATCGCGTCCTCGGCGGCCTGCAGCCGCCGCTCGTCGGGGCTGGGCGCGCTGTCCGCGGGGGTGTGCCGGGCGGCCAGGAGTCCGAGCTGGGCCGCGACCGACGGCGCGCCCCGGTCCCGGGAGAGGGCCGCGGCCTCGGCGAGCCGGGCGGCCACCTCGGGGTCGGTGCCGGTGGTGGCGAGGGCCAGGTGCCGGGCGCGTTCGATCGGGTCGGAGGCAGCGGTGGACAGGGCCGCGTGCGCGGCCCGGCGCTCCTGGGCGGGCGCCTCCGCGTACAGCGCGGCGGAGATGAGCGGGTGCGCGAACCGGACGGCCGGCGCCTCCTGTTCGGTGGCCAGCAGCCCGAGTTCGGCGGCCTGGGCGCACTCGGCCTCGGCGTTCTCCCGGCCGGCCGCGTGCAGCAGCGCCGGGGTGGGGCGGGCGCCGGCGCTGGCCACGAGCAGGGTGCGGCGCGCCTCGACCGACAGCATGTCCAGGCGGCTGAGCACCAGGGCGCGCAGCGAGGTCGGCACCGGCAGCGGTTCGCCCGGCCGGGGCGGGGTGGGGCTGTCGGCGAGGGCGCGGCCGAGTTCCAGCGCGAACAGCGGGTTGCCGCCGCTGGTGCGGTGGATCTCGCGGACCGTGGAGCGGGACAGGCAGCCGTGGCCGCGGTGGTCGAGCAGCCGGGCCACCTGGACGTGGGTGAGCGGGCCGAGCCGGACGGCGACCGTGTCCGGCGGGCAGGCGCGCAGATGACGGTCGTACTCCTGGCTCTCCTGACCCTCCGTGCGCACCGCGCACAGCAGTTGGACCGGGGTGCCTTCGAGGCGGCGGGCGGCGAAGCCGAGCAGTTCGGCGCTGGCCGGATCCAGCCACTGCAGGTCGTCGGCGACGATCAGGACCGGGCCCTCGGCGGCGAGCGCGCGCAGCGCGGAGAGCACCGCGAGGCGCAGCGCGAGGCCGTCGCGCTGGAGGCTGGACTCGCCGCGTCCGGTGAGCGCCGACTCCAGGGCGGTGCGCTGGGCGGCGGGCAGCCGGGGGGAGACCTCGTCGAGGACCAGACCGAGGAGGTCGGCCAGCGCCAGGAAGGGAAGGTGGGATTCGGACTCCGTCGCGGAGCAGCGCAGGACGGTGCGCGCGGTGGCGCCGTATTCCTCGGCCAATGCCCGCAGGACGGTCGATTTCCCTATTCCGGCCGGGCCGTGCAGCAGCACACTGCCGCCCGAGGCGAGTTGGTCGCGGGCCGTCGCGAACAGCTCCTCGCGGCCGATCAGCAGGTCGGGGCGGCATCGGGCAGGCTCCTGGAAGTCCCGTCGCACGGTCACCGCTCCCCTCCTGAGTCGTGTCCGGGCCAAATTCTAGGCAACGATCCTTGAAATTCGGACGGAAGCCGTGGTGAGGGAAATAACAAACGGTAACGCATAGGGAAATTCAAAGCGGTGCTGCATGAATGGACAGGTTTCTTCACGGCTGCCGGCGAACCCCGCAGGAGGCGGGCCCGTCTAGGGAAGCATGCCCACCCGGCGCGCTGCGGTCACCGCCTCCCCTCGTGTATGTGCGCCCAGCTTCCGCATCGCCGAGCGCAGATATCCCTTGACCGTCTCCGGGCGCAGGCCCAGCCGCTCGGCCGCGGCCGCGTTGGTGGCGCCCGCCGCCACCCAGGACAGCACGTCCAGCTCGCGCGGCGCCAGGCTCACGCTCCCGGCCGGGTGGGGCGCGGTCAACAGGTCGCAGGCGGTCAGCAGTTCGGCGCGCAGCTCCGGGTCGGCGATCCGGGGTGCCAGCGCGCGCAGCGCCGCATGGGCCTCGCGCACCTGCTCCCAGGCCGCCGCCGGGGCCCGGTGGTCGCTCCCGGGCTCCGGCCGGGCCGCCGCCAGCAGCGTCCCCGCCTCGTCCCGCACCACCAGCGCCTGCTCCACGTCCCGCGCCGCCGCCACCGCCGCGCCCAGCGTGCGGTCGCCCAGCGGCTGGGCCGAGCGCAGCGCGCCGTACAGCACCCCGCGCACCCGCCGCCGCACGACCACCGGCACCGCGAGCACCGAGCGGATGCCCTCGGCGGCCACCGGGACGTCGTACTCGTGGCTGATCCGCCGGGAGCTGGAGTAGTCCGTGACCGCGCACGGCCGGGCCAGCGCGACCGCCTTGCCGCCCAGCCCGTTTCCCGAGGTCACCGCGAGCGAGCTGAGGGCGGTGGTGGTGGTGCCGCTCAGCTCGCTGATGCGGATCTGCGGCCGGCCGGGGGCGACAAGGCCGCCGAAGGCGACGGGAAGCCCCGTGGCCCGCCTCAGCCGGACCAGCGCCCCGCGTATCTCCACCGCTGCCACGGCCTCTGCTGCCACCTCATCGCTCCTTCGGCGCGGCTCCCCTGCGGATCACACCCCCGTTCGGGGGTAGTGAGACCTGCATCACGGATTAGACGATGCCAGAGAGCCGCCCGGCAATGGTCCGGAATTTAGGAGGACGTCATGACGACGGCGACCGAGGTCTTCAGGAGTGCCCGGGACTTCCTGCTGGAACACCGCGAGGACTACGCCGGCGCCTACGAGGGATTCGCCTGGCCGCGGCCCGGGCAGTTCAACTGGGCGCTGGACTGGTTCGACGTGATCGCCGACGGCAACGACCGGACCGCCCTGCACATCGTCGAGGAGGACGGCACCGGGACCCGTCTGTCCTTCGCCGAGATGGCCGAGCGCTCGAACCGGGTCGCGAACCACCTGCGCGCGCGGGGCGTCGCCGCCGAGGACCGCATCCTCGTCATGCTCGGCAACCAGGCCGAGCTGTGGGAGGTCGCGCTGGCCGCGATGAAGCTGCGCGCGGTCGTCATCCCGGCCACCCCGCTGCTCGGCCCCGCCGATCTGCGCGACCGCGTCGAGCGGGGCCGCGTGAAGCACGTGCTGGTCCGGGCCGAGGACACCGCCAAGTTCGCGGACGTGCCGGGCACCTACACCCGGATCGCGGTCGGCGGGCTGCCGGAGGAGGGCTGGGAGCCCTACGAGGACGCGTACACGGCCCCCGCCGCCTTCGTCCCCGACGGCCCCACCCTGGCCGACGACCCGCTGATGCTGTACTTCACCTCCGGTACGACCGCCCGCCCCAAGCTGGTCGAGCACACCCACACCTCGTACCCCATCGGGCACCTGGCCACCATGTTCTGGATCGGCCTGCTCCCCGGCGACGTGCACCTGAACATCTCCTCGCCCGGCTGGGCCAAGCACGCCTGGTCCAACCTGTTCGCCCCGTGGAACGCCGAGGCGACCGTCTTCATCCACAACTACACGCGCTTCGACGCGGCCCGGCTGATGGCCGAGATGGACCGGGCCCAGGTGACCACCTTCTGCGCACCGCCGACCGTGTGGCGCATGCTCATCCAGGCAGACCTGACCCAGCTCGCCACCCGCCCCCGCGAGGTCGTCGCCGCCGGTGAACCGCTCAACCCCGAGGTCATCGAGCAGGTCCGGCGGGCCTGGGGTGTCACCATCCGGGACGGCTTCGGCCAGACCGAGACCGCCGTCCAGGTCTCCAACAGCCCCGGCCAGCCCCTGAAGACCGGCTCCATGGGCCGGCCCAGTCCCGGCTACCGCGTCGCACTGCTCGACCCGGTCTCCGGCGCGCCCGGCGCCCACGAGGGCGAGATCGCCCTCGACCTCACCGACCGCCCCGTCGGTGTGATGACCGGCTACCACGGCGACCCCGACCGCACGGCCGAGGCCATGGCCGGCGGCTACTACCGCACCGGTGACATCGCCTCCCGCGACGAGGACGGCTATCTGACGTACATCGGCCGCGCGGACGACGTCTTCAAGGCCTCCGACTACAAGATCAGCCCGTTCGAGCTGGAGAGCGCGCTGCTGGAGCACGAGGCGGTGGCCGAGGCGGCCGTCGTGCCCGCACCGGACGAGCTGCGCCTGGCCGTGCCCAAGGCGTACGTCGTCCTCGCCGAGGGCTGGCAGCCCGGACCCGGCACCGCGAAGGTGCTGTTCGAGCACTCCCGCGAGGTCCTCGCCCCCTACAAGCGCATCCGCCGCCTGGAGTTCGGCGCCCTGCCCAAGACCGTCTCCGGCAAGATCCGCCGCATCGAGCTGCGCGAGGCCACGGCCGCCGGGTCGGACGCCGAGTACCGCGAGGAGGACTTCCGGTGACCGAGCTGTCGTACACGCACGGGACGAGCGGGACGACCCTGCTCGGCGACACGATCGGCGCCGATCTCGACCGGGCCGTCGCCGCCTGGCCCGACCGCGAGGCCCTGGTCGACGTACCCTCCGGGCGGCGCTGGACGTACACCGAATTCGCCGCCGACGTGGAGCGGTTGGCGTCCGCCCTGCTCGCGAGCGGCGTCGCCAAGGGCGACCGGGTGGGCATCTGGGCGGTCAACTGCGCCGAGTGGGTGCTGGTCCAGTACGCCACTGCCCGCATCGGCGCGATCATGGTGAACATCAATCCGGCCTACCGTACCCACGAGGTCGAGTACGTCCTCGACCAGGCCGGCATCTCCCTGCTCTTCGCCTCGCTCAGCCACAGGACCAGCGACTACCGCGCGATGGTCGAGGAAGTGCGGGGCAGGTGCCCGCAGTTGAGGGAGACCGTCTACATCGGCCACCCCAGCTGGGACGCGCTGATCGCCCGCGGGACCCCGGCGCCGTACCCGGACCTGTCCTGCGACGACCCGATCAACATCCAGTACACCTCGGGCACGACGGGCTTCCCCAAGGGAGCCACCCTGTCCCACCACAACATCCTCAACAACGGCTATTTCGTCGGGGAGATGATCGCCTACAGCGAGCTGGACCGGATCTGCATTCCCGTGCCGTTTTACCACTGTTTCGGCATGGTCATGGGGAATTTGGCAGCCACCTCGCACGGCGCCTGCATGGTCATCCCGGCGCCGTCCTTCGACCCGAAGGCCACGCTGGAGGCCGTCCAGCAGGAGCGCTGCACCTCGCTCTACGGCGTCCCGACCATGTTCATCGCGGAGCTGAACCTCCCCGACTTCGCGACGTACGACCTCTCGTCCCTGCGCACCGGCATCATGGCGGGCTCGCCGTGCCCGGTCGAGGTGATGAAGCGGGTGGTCGCCGAGATGCACATGGAGGAGGTGTCCATCTGCTACGGCATGACCGAGACATCACCGGTCTCCCTGCAGACCCGCATCGAGGACGACCTGGAGCACCGCACCGGCACCGTGGGCCGGGTCCTGCCGCACCTGGAGGTCAAGGTCGTCGACCCGGCCACCGGGGTCACCCGGCCGCGCGGCACGGCCGGCGAGCTGTGCACCCGTGGCTACAGCGTGATGCTCGGCTACTGGAACGAGCCCGAGAAGACCGCCGAGGCCGTCGACGCGGGGCGCTGGATGCACACCGGGGACCTCGCGGTGATGCGCGAGGACGGCTATGTGGAGATCGTCGGCCGCATCAAGGACATGATCATCCGGGGTGGCGAGAACATCTACCCGCGCGAGATCGAGGAGTTCCTCTACGCGCACCCCAAGATCCGGGACGTCCAGGTCGTCGGGGTGCCGCACGAGGCGTACGGCGAGGAGGTCCTCGCCTGCGTGATCCCGCACGACGCGGCCGACCCGCTCACCCTGGAGGACCTGCGCGCCTTCTGCCGGGGCCGGCTCGCGCACTACAAGATCCCGAGCCGCCTCCGGATCCTCGACTCCTTCCCGATGACGGTGTCCGGAAAGGTGCGCAAGGTGGAGCTGCGCGAGACGTACGGCGTCTGACGGGTCAGGCCGAGCCCGACTCGGCGAGTTCCCGGCCCGGGCCGTTCACCGGGGTCGGGGTGCCCGTGAGGTCGAGGACGAACAGGGGGACGCCCAGCATGTCGGCACGAGCGCGGGCGTCCTCGGCGTATCCGGCCAGCGAGAAGTAGACACAGCTCGCGGACTCCGTCATCGCCGTCAGCCACAGCACCTCCACGTCCCGCAGCGAGGCCGGGCGCACGGCCGGGTCCACCTGGGCGACCAGGCCGTGCGCGGCCAGGCCGATGCCGGACGGGGGCCGCTGGTCGGCACGGCGGATGTCCCGGAAGCCGAGCCAGCGCAGATAGAGCGCGGTGGCGGTGACGGCGTCGCGGGCGGTACGGATGGTCACGGGCCGGAACGGGGCCCGGGGAGCGGGGGCCTTCGGTGCGGCCGCTCGCGGTCCTGCGGTCGGGGAGAGGGCTTCGCCCGGTGCGGCTGCCTGCGGCCGTGCGGACGGCGAGGGGGCATCGCCCGGCAGGGCCGCTTCCCCTCGTGCCGGCGGCGCCGGAGCGCCGCTCACCGGGAGGCGCAGGACCGTGCCGCACGGGCAGCCCAGCTCCGGGTGCGGCCACTGGTTGGTGCGGCCGCAGTCGGTGCAGTGCACGGTGACCCAGTCCTCGTCCCAGGTGCGGTGCCCGAGTACGGCGGGACCGGCGGCCGGGTCCAGCCGCAGGGCGGCCGGAGTGCCGCAGACGCAGGGATACGGCGGCGCGGTGTAGACGTGCTCGCGCCGACAGGCCGGACAGCGCACCGGCACGCTCTCGGGCATGGCCACTCCCAGGCGTCACGTCGGGACAGCGCTCCCATCCTGCTCCTGTCGGACCCTCCGTGTCCCTCTCTTGACGACCTTCGGCGACCCACCTACATTGATTTCAGATAGCAGAAATTACTTTCCGCAATACGGAAGTGCTCACCGCGGGGCGCGAGGGGAGTACGCATCCGACAGCCGAAGCAGGAGTACTCGATGGCTCGTATGACCGCTGCCCGCGCGGCAGTTGAGATCCTCAAGCGCGAGGGCGTCACCGACGCCTTCGGTGTGCCGGGCGCGGCGATCAACCCCTTCTACAAGGCGTTGAAGGAGGGCGGCGGTATCAACCACACGCTCGCCCGCCACGTCGAGGGCGCCTCGCACATGGCCGAGGGCTACACGCGCACCGAGCCGGGCAACATCGGCGTCTGCATCGGCACCTCCGGCCCCGCCGGCACCGACATGATCACCGGCCTGTACTCGGCCATCGGCGACTCCGTCCCGATCCTGTGCATCACCGGCCAGGCGCCCACCAGCGTGATCCACAAAGAGGACTTCCAGGCCGTCGACATCGCCTCGATCGCCAAGCCGGTCACCAAAATGGCGGTCACCGTCCTGGAGGCCGCGCAGGTCCCCGGCGTCTTCCAGCAGGCCTTCCACCTGATGCGTTCCAGCCGTCCCGGCCCGGTCCTGATCGACCTGCCGATTGACGTCCAGCTCACCGAGATCGAGTTCGACCCGGAGACGTACGAGCCGCTCCCGGTCTACAAGCCGGCCGCGACCCGCGCCCAGATCGAGAAGGCGATCTCCTTCCTGCTGGAGTCCGAGCGCCCGCTGATCGTCGCCGGCGGCGGCATCATCGGCGCCGACGCCTCCGACCTGCTGGTCGAGTTCGCCGAGCTGACCCAGACCCCGGTCGTCCCGACCCTGATGGGCTGGGGCACCCTGCCCGACGACCACGAGCTGAACGCCGGCATGGTCGGCGTCCAGACCTCGCACCGCTACGGCAACGCGAACTTCCTGGAGTCGGACTTCGTCCTCGGCATCGGCAACCGCTGGGCCAACCGCCACACCGGCTACAAGCTCGACGTCTACCGCCAGGGCCGTAAGTTCGTCCACGTCGACATCGAGCCCACACAGATCGGCAAGATCTTCCCGCCGGACTACGGTGTCGTCTCCGACGCGAAGGCGGCGCTGGAGCTGTTCGTCCAGGTCGCGAAGGAACTGAAGGCCGAGGGCAAACTGCCCGACCGCACCGACTGGGTCTCCTCCACCCAGGAGCGCAAGGCCACCCTGCTGCGCCGTACGCACTTCGACAACGTGCCGATGAAGCCGCAGCGCGTGTACGAGGAGATGAACAAGGCCTTCGGCCCGGACACCCGGTACGTCACCACGATCGGCCTCTCCCAGATCGCCGGCGCGCAGATGCTGCACGTCTACAAGCCGCGCCACTGGATCAACTGCGGCCAGGCCGGCCCGCTCGGCTGGACCATCCCGGCCGCGATCGGCGTCGCCAAGGCGGACCCGGACTCCCCGGTCGTCGCGCTCTCCGGCGACTACGACTTCCAGTTCATGATCGAGGAGCTGGCGGTCGCCGCGCAGCACCGGATCCCCTACGTCCACGTCCTGGTGAACAACGCCTACCTGGGCCTGATCCGGCAGGCGCAGATCGGCCTGGACATCAACTTCCAGGTCAACCTGGAGTTCGAGAACATCAACGCGCCGGAGCTGGGCGTCTACGGCGTGGACCACGTCAAGGTCGCCGAGGGCCTGGGCTGCAAGGCGATCCGGGTCACCGAGCCGGAGCAGCTGGGCGCCGCGTTCGAGCAGGCCAAGAAGCTGGCCGCCGAGTACCGGGTGCCGGTCGTCGTCGAGGCGATCCTGGAGCGGATCACCAACATCTCGATGAGCCGGACGATGGACATCAGCGACATCTCCGAGTTCGAGGACCTGGCCACCGAGCCCGGCCACGCGCCGACGTCGATCAAGCCGCTGAAGGTCTGATCCGGCAGCAGCACACGAGGGGCGGCCCATCCCGGGGGGAATGGACCGCCCCTTCGGCGTACCCGCGACCACCGACCCACAGCCGAACCCACCGCCTCCGCCGGCGTGGGTGCCCGTCCTCAGTCGAAGCCCCCGCCGCCGCCTCCGCATCCGCCGCCGTGGTCGTGGGCGCTGCCGCCGCCTGCGTCGTGGTCGCCCCAGCCGGTCAGGCCCTCGTCGCCCACGAGGCCGCGGATGCCGCTGCCCCGGCCGAGCGGGAAGAGGCCCTCGTCCGCGAGTGCGCCGCGGCCGGTGAGCCCGGCCTCGCGGGCGAAACGGGGCAGCAGAGCGGTCAGGGCCCGCTCGCCGTACAGCGCGACGGCGAGCAGCACCTCCTCCTCCGCCAGGCCGTCCGGGCCGTCGGGCAGCGGATGGCGTGCGCGCAGCTCCGCCAGGTGGCGGCGGGCGGCACGGGTGCGGCCGGGGGGCAGGGACCGCAGCAGGCCGGTCGCCGCGAGTTCGGCCCGCATCCCGGCCAGAGCCCGCCGCACCACGGCACGGCCGGGTAACTCCCGTGGCCCGGCGGGCCGGTAGAGACCGGTGCGTACCGCCTTCTCCAGGGGATGCCGGAAGGACACGGCCTCGCGCGTCCCCGTCCTGCGCAGGGTGCCCGGCCGGCCGACTTGGACCGCGCCGCGCAGATGCAGCCCGAGCACCGCGACGGTCACCGCGGCGCGGTCGCCGCCCCGCAGCAGGGCGACCGCGCAAGGGTCCGGCGGAATCGACGTCGTACGGTCCATGAGACACCCCCGTACGAGGCCCGCCGCCCCCGTGCCGACGGGCCCCGTGTGCCGGTACTGTGCCCGCCGGTGACGGTCGTCGAAGCCTCCCTGGCGGTGTTCAGAGGTTGATTTGAGGGTTGCGTAGGCCGGGTACGGCCGCCGCCGTACCCGGTGTCGTCACAGCTCGTGCTCCGACAGGCCCGGCCAGTCGTCCGGCCCGCCGCCCTGCCACTCGATGAGGTCGCTCTCCTCGACCTCGATCCGGTCCAGGTCGGCCAGCCGCAGGATCTCGACGACGTCGTCCAGATGGGAGGCGAGCCCCAGGACCACGTCCCCCTCGGTGACCCGCCGGGAGCCGTCGAGGGCCGGGGCGTGGACCACGATGTGCGGATACTGCGTCGGATTGCCCATGGGTTCAGCGTCCTGCGGAAGCGGCGGACCCGCACCCGGAGCCCGGGCAGCACGAAAGCGCCCCCCTGACAGGGGGCGCTTCGGCAGATCGTGTGCTGGCCGTCCGGCGGCGCGAGGCTGGGCGCGACAGGACATTCGCGCCGCCGGACGGGGTCGGGAGACCTCACGAAGGAGGTGGTGGCTGGGGACCGCGGCGGATGCGACGGAGCCGGGACCCTTCCCTCTGGTCGAGAAGGGGACTCGGATCCTTCACCACCGCACTGGCTCGCACACCGCCGCGGTCCTCGCCCTGCCCGCCGTACCGAGTGGTCACCCCTCATCCGGACCGCTCGGTTGCGGGTCGTCCGCGTCCGGGCCCGACCTCCCCGTCGGAACCCGGACGCCGTTCGTGGCCTCAGTCCTCGCGCAGGGCGCGGACCGCCGCCTCCACCCGCTTGCCGTACTCCGGGTCGGCGGCGTGGAAGTGGGCCAGGTTCTTCTCGATCACGTCGTCGCGGGAGACCTGCGAGAGGCCGCCGGCGATGTTCGCGACCAGACGCTGCTTCTCCTCCGCGGACATGAGCCGGTACAGCTCGCCCGCCTGGTAGAAGTCGTCGTCCTTGGTGTGGAGCGGAGCCTCGTGGGTGCCGGTGTGGCCGGAGACCGCCAGCGGGGCCGCGAGCGGGCGGCCGGTCTCCACCGGGCCGTCGTAGGAGTTCGGCTCGTAGTTCTTGGCGTGGCGGCCCTGGGCGTTGGACGCCATGAAGCCGTCGCGGCCGTAGTTCTGCGCGGTCGTCGCCTTCGGGGCGTTGACGGCCAGCAGGGTGTGGTTGACGCCCAGGCGGTAGCGGTGGGCGTCCGCGTAGGCGAACAGACGGCCCTGGAGCATCTTGTCGGGGGAGGGGCCGATACCCGGAACGAAGTTGTTCGGGGAGAACGCGGCCTGCTCGACCTCGGCGAAGACGTTGTCCGGGTTGCGGTCCAGCACCAGGCGGCCGACCCGCTGCAGCGGGTAGTCCTTGTGCGGCCACACCTTGGTCAGGTCGAACGGGTTGAAGCGGTACTCGGCCGCCTCGGCCGCCGGCATGATCTGGACGTGGAGGGTCCAGGACGGGTGCACGCCCCGCTCGATGGCCTGCAGCAGGTCCGTCTGGTGCGAGTTGGGGTCCGTGCCCGCCAGCTCGGCGCCCTGCTCCGCGGACAGGGAGCGGATGCCCTGGTTCGTCTTGAAGTGGTACTTGACGAAGAAGGCCTCGCCCTGCGCGTTCGTCCACTGGTAGGTGTGCGAGCCGTAGCCGTTCATGTGGCGGTACGACGCCGGGATGCCGCGGTCACCCATCAGCCAGGTCACCTGGTGTGTGGCCTCGGGGGCGTGGGCCCAGAAGTCCCAGACGTTGTCCGGCTCCTGCTTGCCGGTGAACGGGTCCCGCTTCTGCGAGTGGATGAAGTCGGGGAACTTGATCGGGTCCTTGATGAAGAACACCGGGGTGTTGTTGCCGACGAGGTCGTAGTTGCCCTCGGCGGTGTAGAACTTCACCGCGAAGCCGCGCGGGTCACGGACCGCGTCCGCGCCGCCGAGGGAGTCGGCGACCGTGGAGAAGCGCAGGAAGACCTCGGTGCGCTTGCCGATCTCGCTGAGGAAGTCGGCGTGGGTGAAGCCGGTGACGTCGTCGGTCACCTCGAAGTGGCCGTACGCGCCGGAGCCACGGGCGTGCACCACGCGCTCCGGAATCCGCTCGCGGTTGAAGCGCGCGAGCTTCTCCAGGAGGTGCTGGTCCTGGAGAAGGAGCGGGCCGCCGACGCCGGCGGAGGCGGAGTTCTGGTTGTCGGCGACCGGTGCGCCGGACTCTGTCGTGAGCACGCGCTTCGACATCGTGGACCTTCCGTGCGAGGGGGCAGCGGGAATCTGCGGAATGTTCGGCATCCTCGGAATCAGACTTCCGCTTCATGGAGCTTCCGCTTGCGTGAGCCTAGGTTTGAGCGAACCAGGCGTCAACATTTTGTTGAAGTGAATTCCGGACGGCGCCGCCGCCTGGGCGCGACAGGACAGGTGTCAGCGGCGGCGCCGCCCGGAAGCTCTGGGTGGGTCAGACCTGGGCGCCGGACAGGCGCTCCACGGCCCGCAGCAGGGCCGAGTGGTCCAGGCCGCCGTCGCCCTGGGCGCGCAGCGAGGCGACCAGCTGGGCCACCACGGCACCGACCGGCAGGGCGGCGCCGACGTTGCGGGCGGCGTCGGTGACGATGCCCATGTCCTTGTGGTGCAGGTCGATGCGGAAGCCCGGCTTGAAGTCGCGGTTGAGGAAGTTGTCCTTCTTGCGCGTCAGCACGGTCGAGCCCGCGAGGCCGCCGTTGAGGACGTCCAGCGCGGCCGTCAGATCCACGCCCGACTTCTCCAGGAAGACCACGGCCTCGGCGCAGGCCTGGATGTTCACGGCGACGATCAGCTGGTTCGCCGCCTTCACCGTCTGACCCGAGCCGTGCGGGCCGCACAGCACGACGGTCTTGCCCAGCGCCTCGAAGATCGGCTTGGCCTGGTCGAAGTCGGCCTGCTCGCCGCCGATCATGATCGACAGCACGGCCTCGACGGCGCCGGCCTCACCGCCGGAGACGGGGGCGTCGAGCACCCGGATGCCCTTGTCCTTGGCGGCCTTCGCCAGGTCGACCGAGGTCTGCGGGGTGATCGAGGACATGTCGATCAGCAGGGCGCCGGAACTGGCGTTCTCCAGGATCCCGTCGGGGCCGTAGGAGATGGCCTCGACGTGCGGGGAGGCGGGCACCATCGTGATGACCACGTCGGCGTCGCGCACAGCCTCGGCGATCGAGCCGGCCGCGGTGCCGCCGGCGGCGGTCAGGCGGTCCAGCTTGTCCTGCTCCAGGGTGAAGCCGGTGACGTCGTAACCCGCCTTGATCAGGTTCTCGGACATGGGGGAGCCCATGATGCCGAGACCGATCCACGCGATCTTGGGAAGAGTGTTGCTCATCTTGGGGGTGCCTCTCTGACTGCTCTGCAAAGTCGGGGGTTCGGCGCGTCAGCGCGTCAGCGCCTTGATCGCTTTCAGCGCGCTTCGCGCGGGAGCCACTCGAAGGCCTCGGCGCTCGGGCGGTCGCCGGCCTTGTACTCCAGGCCGACCCAGCCGTCGTAACCGGCCTTCTTCAGCTGGTCGAGCAGCTCCTCCAGCGGGAGCGAACCCGTCCCCGGGGCGCCGCGGCCGGGGTTGTCGGCGATCTGGACGTGGCCGGTCTTCGACGCGTACTGCTCGATCACCGACGGCAGGTCCTCGCCGTTCATGGACAGGTGGTAGAGGTCCATGAGGAAGCGCGCGTTAGCGAGTCCGGTCGCCTCGTTGACCTTGTCGACGATCTCGATCGCCTTGGGCGCGCTCACGATCGGGCACTTCGGCGACTCGGGCTGGTTCAGCGCCTCGATCAGCAGGATCGCGCCGACCCGGTCCGCGGCCCGGGCCGCGAGCGCGAGGTTCTCCAGGGCGAGCGCGTCCTGCGCGGCCGGATCCACGCCATCGACGCGG
This sequence comes from Streptomyces sp. NPDC005728, assembly GCF_040630895.1. Taxonomy (NCBI): domain Bacteria; kingdom Bacillati; phylum Actinomycetota; class Actinomycetes; order Kitasatosporales; family Streptomycetaceae; genus Streptomyces; species Streptomyces sp. NPDC005728. The sequence continues at coordinate 276,539 of NZ_JBEXYL010000001.1, read as the reverse complement.
TTGCCGTACAGCGCGTTGAGCGCCGTGCAGCCGAGAGAGGCGGCGAAGTCCGCGGCCACGTCGATGTTGGCGCGGAACTTCTCCGACTCCGCGCCCGGGATCGACAGGGCACCGCGGTCGGGGCCCGGCAGCCGGCCGGCGTAGAAGTTCAGCCCGGTGAGCTGGACGCCCGCGTCCTCGATCGCCTTCTTCAGGGCGTCGAGCTCGGACCGCTCGGGTGTGGGGGAGTCGACCCAGGGCCACCACAGCTCGACCGCCGTGAAGCCCGCCGCGGCGGCGGCCGCGGGGCGCTCCAGAAGCGGGAGTTCCGTGAAGAGGATCGACAGGTTGACGTTGAAGCGCTGGTCTGCGAATCCCATTCGGGCCGCGCTCCCTTCCATTAGGGATTCCGTATTGCGGAAGTTCGTTTCTGCTTAATGGAAGATTGCCCGCGGGTGGGGGTGACTGTCAAGAGCGGCCACGAAAAAGTGCCCCCGCGCGGGCTGCGCGGGGGCACCTTTCGGGCCTGGTCAGAGGGCGTCGACGGCACTCACCTTCCAGCCGGCGGACGTGCGGGTGAGTGTCATCCGCACCCGGTTGAGGTCCAGCCGGGAGCCCGACACCCGGGTGCTCTGCGTGATCTGGTTGACGAAGAGCAGGACGACGACCTTGCCCGGTGCGGCCGAGACGACGGAGACAGCCGGGGCGCCGCCGTCGGCGGGTGTGGACACGGCCGCCTTCACCACGCCGTGGTACTTCTTCGCGGTCGGCCCGACCACCGTCCTCGTGGTCCTGCCGTACTCGTCGCGGAAGTCCCCGGTGAGCAGGGCACGCGCCCGGGCGAAATCGCGGTCCAGATGGCGGTAGTCGTACGACAGGACGACCGGTGCGGCCTTCCGGGCGGCGGCGAGGGCCTCGGTGCGTGCCCGTGCCGCCTGCTGTCCCTCCCGGTACTCCCGGCCGAGGACGGCGGCGGCGGCCAGAGCTGCCACGAGCGCGAGGCAGAGTGCCGCGTGGAGCAGCCTCCGGAGGCGGGGCGGGCGCGCGGGCGCGCTCTCCTCCTCGTCGGCCTCCGACGTCGGCTCCGGCGGGTCGTCCCAGCCGCCCGGGGGCTCGATGACCACCGTGCGTCCCGAGGGCTGTTCCTCGACCCGCTGTGCGGTCTCGTCGTGCTCCGGACGCCCGGCGCGCTTGGCCGCCGCGCGGGCGGCTGCGGTCATGGTGCGCCGGGCCGGGGAGCCGGCGCTCCGGGTGCGCGAGGTTGTTTGCGCCACGGTAGGTCTCCTCAACTGTGGGTCAGCCCACGAACTCGACGTCGGAGGTCAGCCAGCGGTCGCCCACACGGACGAGGCCGAGCTGGAGTCGGTACGTCCGCGCCTCCCCCTCGGGTACGGCGGTGTTGGTCACCTTGCTGTCGGCCACGACCAGGACCCGGGCCGAGCGCTCGTCGGACCGCACGATGCCCGCCTCGAGGACCTGGCCCTCGGACACCGATCTGTTCTGGGCGACGAGCTTGGTCAGGTCCTCGGTCTGCGCGGCGAACTGCTTCCTGAAGTCGCCGGTGGCGCCCTTCAGCACGTTGCCGCTGTCCCGGCCGTAGTGCCGGTAGTCGAGAGAGGTGAAGTTCAGTGCGGACTGGCGGGCCGCCGCCAGGATGTCCTGACGGCGCTGCTCCGCCGCGCGCTGGTCGGACAGGTTCAGGCCCAGCCAGCCGCACAGCACGGTCGTCAGGACCGCCGCGGCGCCGAGTCCCACCGGCAGCAGCCTCATGCACCCCCCTCTCATGCCATCGGTCCCACGAGCAGCCATTGCCACGACTCCTTTCCGAATACCGTCTGTTCGCCGCCCGTCGAGCCGATCTCCACGGGCGTTCCGTCCGGTCCGTCGGCGGTGCGGGTCTCCGGGTCGTACGGGGTGACGTACGCGGCCCGGCCGACGCCGTACGAACCGGCCGACGCGCCGGGGGCGTTCTGCGCACCTCGCACCGAGGTCTTGTCACCGCGCGGCGCCGTGCAGCGTGCGTCGGTGTTCGCCGGGCGCGTGCTGGTGTCGGCCGGGTCGCGTCGCTGTGTGCCGTAGCCCTGGGTGCACGCCGGCGGGTCGTCGGCGTTCACGGTCAGCCCGAAGTGGGTCGTGCCGTCGCCGGGGATGACCGTGTAGCTTCCCGCGACCGTGAGCGGCAGGGTGACCAGGGCCTGCTCCACACCGGGCAGCCGCGCCACGGTGACCTGGGCGCCGCTGACGAGGTTGGCCAGCAGGACCGGCACGTGCGGGCGCGTCGACTTCAGCAGGGAGTCGAGCTCCTGCGCCGCGGGCACCGAGTTGCCGATCAGCCGCCGCAGGTCGCCGTCGCTCGTCCTCAACTGCTCGGTGAGCGTGGCCAGGTCGCGGGAGAACGACTTGATGGCCGAGCCCTGGTCCGCCTGCGTCCTGAGCACCTTCCGCGAGTCCTCGATCAGCGAGACCGTCTCCGGGAGGGACTCGGACGCCGACTCGACCAGAGCGTTGCCGGAGTCCACGAGGCGGCTCAGATGCGGCCCCGTGCCGGCGAAGGCCTTGCCCAGCTCGTCGACAGTGGTGCGCAGGTCGTCCTTCCCGACCGAGTCGACCAGCCGGTCGAGGCTGAGGACGAGGTCCGTCACGGGCAGCGGGGTCCGGGTGCGGCTGCGCGGGATCGGACTGCCGTCGATCAGATACGGGCCGCCGGCGCGCCGGGGCTGGAGGTCGACGTACTGTTCGCCCACCGCCGAACGGTTGGCGACCACCGCGAGCGAGTCCGCCGGGATCTTCGGCGCGCCGTCCTCGATCTTCAGGCCCACCGAGACTCCGGAGCCGGTCAGCCTCAGATCGCCCACCCGCCCCACCGGCACACCCCGGTAGGTGACCTCGGCGCCGGGGAAGACGCCCCCGGACTCGGCGAAGTCGGCGCGCACGGTGTAGCCGCGGTCGAGGACGGCGTCCACCAGGCCCGTGTACCGGGCGCCGACGTACGAGACCCCGAGGGCGGTGATGGTCGCGAAGGCGACCAGCTGGACCCTGACCGTACGTGTGATCACGGCAGCATCCCCTTCAGCATCAGCTCGGCGAGGCCGAGGTCGACCCCCTGGGGGAGGCGACGTGAGTCGTCTGCGGTGCCGTAGGCCGCGGTGCACACCGGCGGGCACAGCAGGGTGCTGCCGTCGGAGGGCGTCGAGGGGACGGCGGGCACGGACGGGGTGTCCGGCAGGGACGGGGTGGACGGGAGGGGGGCGGGAGTGGGGGCGCCGGGAAGATCCGGGATCCCGGGCGGCGGGGAGTTCCTGCCCCTGCCCGGCTTGTCGTCGACATTGCCGTAGATGCCCGTCAGGTCGAGGTCGGCGGTGATCTTCAGGTTGACGTAGTCGCCCTTCACTGCGTCGGCGGCGTTGCGCGGGAACGGGTAAGTGGTCAGCAGTTCAAGGGAGTTGGGCAGATCGTCGCCCGCCTTGTTCAACTCCTGCAGGACGGGCCGGAGCCTTTTGAGGTTGGCGACGGTGTCGTCCCGGGAGGCGTTCACCACCCTGGTGCCGGTCTTGCCGAGCTCGGACAGGGCTGTGAGCATCTTCGTCAGGTCGCCGCGCTGGTCGGCCAGGACCTTCAGGGCGGGTGGCATGGTGTCGACGGCCTGGGCGATCGTCCTCTTCTCCTCCTTCAGCCGCTTGGCCAGCCGATCGACGCCCTCCAGCGCGCGGACGATCTCCTTGCGCTGGTCGTCCAGGCCGCCGAGGAACGTGTTGAGCTCCCTGAGCAGGGACTTGACCCGGTTCTCACGGCCGTTCAGGGCCTTGTTCAGCTCGACGGTGATCGTCTTGAGCTGGGCCACCCCGCCGCCGTTGAGCAGTGCGGACAGGGCGGACAGCACCTCCTCGACCTCGGGGTTGCGGCCACTGCGGGAGAGCGGGATGCGGTCGCCGTCGCGCAGCCGCCCGACCGCTGCGGTGCCGGGCGGCGCGGACAGCGCCACGTACTTCTCGCCGAGCATGCTGGTCTGCATGAGGCCGGCGATCGCGTTGCCGGGCAGCTTCACGGAGTCGGCGATCCGCAGCCGCACGCGCGCGTGCCAGCCGTCCAGCTCCACCTTCTCGACCGTGCCCACGGTGACGTTGTTGACCTTGACCGCCGACTGCGGCACCAGGTCCAGTACGTCCCGGAACTCGACTGTGACGTGGTAGGCGTGGCCGTCCGAGGCGGCGCCGCCGGGAAGCGGGACGTCGTACCAGCCGTTGAACTCGCAGCCGGTCAGCAGAAGTGCGCCGACCACCGTCCAAGCGGCCACCTGCCCCTTGCGCAGTCCGCTCATGCCCGTGCTCCCAGGATTCCGCCGAGGGTCTTGTCGACCGTGCCCGTCCTCACCGGGGCCGCCGGCAGCTCGGGCAGGGAGTCGAAGAGTTTGTTCAGCTCCTTGCAGTCGGGGTTCTTGCCGCCCTCGTCGCCGGTCGTCCTCAGGAGCGAGCAGAGCAGCGACGCCGGGTCCTGCGGCGTCTGCGCGTTGTTGCGGGTGTCGAGGGTGCCGGCGGCGGGGTTGTAGGCGTTCTGCAGGTTCGACAGGCCCGCGGGGGCGACGTCCAACAGCTCCTCCAGTGCGGCCCGTTGGGTGACGAGGACCTTGGTGACCTTGCTGAGGCCCTGCACGTCCGAGGTCAGGGTCTTCTTGTTGTTCTTCACGAAGCCGGACACGTCGCCGAGCGCCGCGGCCAGGTTCTTCAGTGCCGCTGCGAGGTCCCTGCGCTCCCCGGCCAGCTGCTCGGCCACGTCGGCGAGGCTGGTGTCGAACGACCGCACACTCGTGTCGTCCGCCGCCAGCGCGGCCGTGAACACCTGAAGGTTCTGCACCGTGCCGAACAGGTCGCCGCGCCCGTCGGACAGCGTGGTGACCGCCTGCGAGAGGTCCTCGACCGTCTGGTTGAGGTTCTGTCCCTGGCCCCGGAGGTTGTCGGCGCTCACTCCGAGCAGTCGTGACAGCGAGCCCTTCCTGTCGGCGCCGTTCGGGCCGAGCGCCTCGGCGGTGGTGTGCAGGCTGTCGAAGACGCGGTCCAGCTCGACCGGTACGGCCGTTCGGGACTCGGGGATGACGTCGCCGTCCCGCAGTACCGGACCCTTGCGGTACACCGGCAGCAGTTGCACGTAACGGTCGCTGACCACCGAGGAGTTGACGATGGCGGCCTGCCCGTCCGCGGGGACCTTGCGGCCCCGGTCGTACTCCAGCTCCACCCGCACCCGGCCGCCCTCCGGCGTGATCGTCCTGACCTCGCCGATACGGACACCGAGGACGCGGACGTCGGAACCGGGGTAGATGCCGACGGTACGCGGGAAGTACGCCACGACGCGGACGGGGCCGGGGCTCGGCCACAGGGCGACGGCGAGGCCGACGACAACCGCGAGTGCGGTGAACAGGGCAAGAAGTCTGCGGGTCATCGACTGCCTTCCGTCCGTGGCGAGACCGGGGCGGCGACCATGTTCTGGATGTAGGAGTCGAACCAGCGGCCGTTGCCGAGGGTGTTGGTGAAGACCCGGACGTAGGGGGCGAGCAGCCGGACGCTGCGGTCGAGGCTCGCCTGGTTGCGTTCGAGCATCTTCACGAACACCTTCAGGTTCTTCAGGGCGGGCCCGAGTTCCTTGGTGTTGTCGTCGACCAGGCCGGAGAGCTCGACGCCCAGCAGAGCGGAGCTCTTGAGCAGCTGGTGGATCGCCTCGCGCCGTTTGCCGATCTCCTTGAACAACTTGTCGCCGTCCTTCACCAGCGCGGAGAAGTCCTTCGAGTGGTCGGCCAGCACCTCGGTGACCCCGTTCGCACGGCCGAGCAGCCCGCGCAGCGCCTTGTCACGCGAGGCGACGGTGCGGGAGATCCTCGACAGGCCCTTGATGGACGCCCGCACCTCCGCGGGCGAGTCCTGGAAGGTGACGGAGATCGTGTCCAGTGCCTGCGCGAGCCGGTCCGTGTCGACCTCCTCGGAGGTGGTCGTGAGGTCGCTGAAGGCCTGGACGACGTCGTACGCCGACACCGTGCGCCCGATCGGGATCTCGTCGGCCGGCTTCAACTGCCCCGGACCCTCGGGGTGCAGGGCCAGGTACTTCGCGCCGAGGATCGTCCTGACCCGGATGGACGCGCCCGTGTCGGTGCCGAACGCTGGGCTGCCCTTCACCTTGAACGTCACCTTGACGTGGTCCCCGTCCAGGTCGACGTCCTCGACCTTGCCGACCTTGACCCCGGCGATCCGCACCTCGTCACCCGGCCTGAGCCCGCCGGCCTCCGAGAAGGCCGCGCTGTACGTCGTGCCGCCGCCGATCAACGGCAGGCTGTCGGCGTTGAACGCGGCGACGGCCAGCAGCGTGAGGACGGTGAGGCCGACGGCGCCGACGACGACCGGGTTGCGCTCGCGGAACGGCTTCAGGCGCGGGCGCTTCAGCCGGATCCTGGGCAGCCTGGGTGGCAGGACGCGTACCTTCACCAGCGGTTCGGGGCGGGGCTTGCGCTTGGGCAGGCGGGGGAGTCCGGGCAGCCTGGGTGGCAGGACGCGTACCTTCACCAGCGGTTCGGGGCGGGGCTTGCGCTTCGGCAGGCGGGGGAGTCCGGGCAGCCTGGGTGGCAGGACGCGTACCTTCACCAGCGGTTCGGGGCGGCGGGCCTTGCGCCGCGTGACGCGCATGCTCATCCGCCACACCTCGCCCGTGCCACGTGCAGCTCCGGGGTGATCACCTGCTTCGTCTCCGGCAACACGATCCGGCCGTCGAAGTCGCAGAGGTAGAAGTTGAACCACGAGCCGTAGGACGCCGTCCCCGTCAGCTCGTCGAGTTTGTTCGGCAGCCGCTTCAGGACGCCCTCCACGGTCTTCTCGTTGTCGTTCAGCGTTCCGGTGAGCTCGCCCAGCCCGGCGATGTCGTCCTTCAGCGGCGGACGCGCGTCCTTCAGCAGACCTGACGTGACCTCCGTGAGGTCGCCGATGCTCACCAGGGACCTCCCGATGGGCTTGCGGTCGGCGGACAGCCCGGAGATGACCCGACGCAGTTGCCTGAGCAGCCCGGAGAAGCGGGAACCGCGCTTGTCGAGGGTCTCCAGGACGAGGTTGAGGTTGGCGATCACCGAGCCGATCAGCCGGTCGCGGCCGGCCAGGGTCGTGGTGAGCGAGGCGGTGTGCGCGAGCAGGCTGTTCACCGTGCCGCCCTCGCCCTGGAGGGTCTCGATGATCTCCGTGGCGAGCTGGTTGACGTCGCTCGGACTGAGTGCGGCGAACAGCGGCTTGAAGCCGTTCAGCAGCGCGTTGAGGTCCAGCGCCGGCTGGGTCCGGGCCAGCGGGATGGTGCCGCCGGGCCTCAGCCGGGTGGTGCCGTCGCCGGTGCCCTCGGTCAGCGCGATGTACCGCTGCCCGACCAGGTTGCGATAGCGGACGACCGCGTGCGTGGCCGCGAGCAGGGGCCTGTCCGCAGTGACGCTGAAGGTGACCTCGGCCAGGGTCCGGTCCTTGATCCGGATGCGCTCGACCTCGCCGACCCGCACCCCGGCCACCCGGATGTCATCGCCGGTCTCCAGCCCTGTGACGTCGCTGAAGACCGCGTGATAGGTGTCCTTCGGGGTGAAGGAGATGTTGACGATGGTCGCGGCCAGCAGGGCCGTCGCCGCGATCGTCACCAGCGCGAAGACACTGAACTTGATCAGCGGGGCGGCGGTCCGCCGGGCTCCTGCTTTCCTCATACGACACTCACCGCCGTTCCGCGCGCGAGCGGCCCGAACAGCAGGGTCGCGACGGGCGGCACCTCGTCCGCGGGGACGCCCATGACGGGGGCCACGAGCGAGCCGACGGCCCGCTGTTCGGCCTCGGTGGCGGACACGTGGACACCTCCGGGGAGCGCGCCGGCCGGACTTCCGGCCGACGTACCGTCGTCGAGATGAGGTTTCGGACCGGGGACCTGCGGATGTGGCAGACCACGGCAGTTCGGGCCCGACCGCTCGCCGTAGACCGGCTCCTCACCCGGCCGGTACGCCCCCTGCGGCCGGACGGCTTCGAGGGTGATCCTCATCTCGCCGCCCCGGAACGCGTCCTCCGACGCCTTCTCCTGCCGCACCAGGCCCTGGAAGAGGCACGGGTACTCGGGGGAGTAGCGGGCGAAGAGCTCCAGCGTGGGGCGGGAGACCCGGCCCAGGGTGATCAGCCGGTCGCCGTTCTCGGTGAGGAAGTCGTCCGCGGTGTCCGCGACCGTCGCGGTCGTGCGCAGCGCGGCGGCCACCTGGTCCTTCTTCTCGACGATCGTCCGGCTGGTGATGACCGTGTTGCGCAGGATCCGCATCAGGTCGGGCGCCGCGTCGCCGTACACCTCGGTGACGTCGGCGAACCGCGAGATGTCTTCCTCGATCGACGGCAGGTGCGGGTTGAGGCGGCGCAGATAGCCCTCGAGCCGGGTGAGGTTGTCCCCGATCCGGTCGCCGCGGCCCTCCAGCGCGGTCGCGAACGCCGAGAGCGTGGCGTTGAGTTCGCCCGGCCGGACGGTCCGCAGCAGCGGCAGCAGGTCGTTCATCAGCTGCTGCACTTCGATGCCGACCTTCGTGCGGTCCTGGGTGATGACATCCCCGGCGCGGATCGGCCGGGCCGTGGATCGGGCGGGGGCCACCAGGTCCACGTACTTCTCGCCGAACAGTGTCTTGGGCAGCAGCCGCGCGTGCACGTCCGACGGGACGGAGGAGACGTACCTGGGCTCGAGCGCGATGTCGAGGGTCGCCCGTGTGCCGTCGGCGTGCACCTCGCGCACCTCGCCGACCAGCAGCCCGCGCAACTTGACGTCGGCCCGTGGATCGAGCTGGTTGCCGAGGCTGTCGGCCTGAAGGGTGATGCGCACGACGGACGTGAACGCCTGCTGGTACACGGCCACCGCGAGCGACAGCAGCAGCGCGAGCACGGCGATGAACGCGATGCCGTACAACCTGAGTCTCAGCACTCGCACCGACCTCACCCCGCGATCCGCACGGTCGTGTTGGCGCCCCAGATCGCGAGGCTCAGGAAGAAGTCCAGGACGTTGATGGCGACGATGGATGTCCGCACCGCCCGGCCCACGGCGACGCCGACACCCGCCGGGCCGCCACTCGCGTAGTAGCCGTAGTAGCAGTGCACCAGGATGATCAGCACGGCGAAGACGATCACCTTGCCGAAGGACCACAGCACGTCCACCGGCGGCAGGTACTGCTGGAAGTAGTGGTCGTACGTGCCCGTCGACTGCCCGTAGTAGCCGGTGGTGATGGTGCGGGCGGCGAGGTACGAGGAGAGCAGCCCGATCACGTACAGCGGGATCACCGCGACGAAGCCGGCGATCATCCTCGTCGTCACCAGGAACGGCAGCGACGGGACGCCCATCACCTCCAGCGCGTCGGTCTCCTCGCTGATCCGCATCGCACCGAGCTGCGCGGTGAACCCCGCGCCGACCGTCGCGGACAGGGCGAGTCCCGCCACCAGCGGGGCGATCTCGCGGGTGTTGAAGTACGCCGACAGGAACGCCACGAAGTTGGAGGTGCCGAGCTGGTTCAGGGCCGCGTAGCCCTGGAGGCCGACCTCGGTACCGGTGAAGAAGGAGAGGAAGGCGATGACGCCCACCGTGCCGCCGACGACGGCGAGCGCACCGCGCCCGAAGCTGACCTCGGCGAGCAGTCGCAGGATCTCCTTCTTGTAGCGGCGCAGGGTGCGGCCCGTCCACGCCAACGAGCGGCCGTAGAAGGAGAGTTGGGTGCCCAGCTCTTCGAGGGAGCGCAGGGGACGTTCGAGTGGTCGCATCGGCTAACCCCTCTGCGGGACGACCTGGAAGTACACCGCGGTCATCACGAAGTTGGTCACGAACAGCAACATGAAGGTGATCACCACTGACTGGTTGACGGCGTCGCCCACACCCTTCGGACCGCCCTTCGCGGTGAGCCCCTTGTACGAGGCGACGATCGCCGCGATCGCTCCGAACACCAGCGCCTTGATCTCGGCCGCCCACAGGTCGGAGAGCTGGGCGAGGGTGGTGAAGGAGGCCAGGTACGCGCCGGGGGTGCCGTTCTGGAGGACGACGTTGAAGAAATAGCCGCCCGCGACGCCGACCACCGACACCAGGCCGTTGAGCAGCACGGCCACCAGCATCGAAGCCAGCACGCGGGGAACCACGAGCCGGTGGATCGGGTCGATGCCGAGCACCTGCATCGCGTCGATCTCGTCCCGGATCTTGCGGGCCCCGAGGTCCGCACAGATCGCGGTGCCGCCCGCACCCGCGATCAGCAGCGCGGTGACGATCGGCGAGGCTTCGCGGAGTACGGCGAGAACGGATGCCGCACCGGAGAAGGACTGTGCGCCCAACTGCCGCGTCAGGCTGCCGATCTGGAGTGCGATGACCGCCCCGAAGGGGATCGACACAAGAGCAGTCGGCAAGATCGTCACGCTGGCCACGAACCACGCCTGCTGGATGAACTCCCTTGCCTGGAACGGACGTCGGGGCAGGGTCCGGACGACGTCCAGCGCCATCGCGAACAAGTTGCCCGAGTGCCTGAGCACACCTGTCGGGGAGAGACTCACGCGCCGCTCACCCCCTTCCGGTGCAGTTCGGCCTCCCGTTTCGCGATCGCCTCCCAGCGGGGTGGGCGGGTGATGCCGGGGCTCGGCAGCAGGCGGGGAGTGAGGCCCTCGACTCCGCCGCCCTCGTCGATCCGGGCCAGCTCCTGCTCGACCTGGGCCGCGTCCTTCTCCTCCGCCATGCCGATCGGCCCCTGCATCCGGCCGTTCAGGAACTGCCGTACGACCGGCTCCTTGCTGGTCAGCAGTTCCTCGCGGGGCCCGAACATCACCAGCTCGCGCCGGAACAGCAGTCCGATGTTGTCCGGAACCTGGCGGGCCGAGGCGATGTCGTGCGTGACGATCAGGAAGGTCGCTTCGATCTGCGCGTTGAGGTCGACGATCAGCTGGTTGAGATACGCCACGCGCACCGGGTCGAGGCCCGAGTCCGGCTCGTCGAAGAGGATGATCTCCGGGTCGAGCACCAGCGCCCGGGCCAGTCCGGCCCGCTTGCGCATACCGCCGGAGATCTCGCCGGGCAGCTTTCCCTCGGCGCCGATCAGCCCGACCAGCTCCATCTTCTCCAGCACGATGCGCCGGATCTCGCTCTCGGACTTGCGGGTGTGCTCGCGCAGCGGGAAGGCGATGTTGTCGTAAAGGCTCATCGAGCCGAACAGTGCGCCGTCCTGGAACAGCACGCCGAACAGCTTGCGCACCTCGTACAGGTCGTGCTCACGCAGGCGGGTGATGTCGCGGCCCGCGACCTTCACCGAGCCGCGCCCCGGCTTCAGCAGCCCGACGAGCGTCTTGAGGAACACCGACTTGCCCGTCCCCGAGGGGCCGAGCATCACCGAGACCTCCCCGGCGGGCAGCGTCAGCGAGACGTCCTGCCAGATGACCTGTTGGCCGAAGGACTTGGTCAGCCCTTCCACACAGATCTCCACACCCATCCGGTCCCACCCTTCGCCCGTGGAGCAGCTCCGACATCTGCTCTACGGGGAGGGGTGGGGCGTCCGTCGCGGCGACCGCGATTTTTTTCCGGACGCGTGTACGGCGTGCTACGACAGCTTCAAGGAAGGCACGCCCGGGGTGGGTACAAGGAGGGAAACGGACGGGAGAGGCGGCGCCGACGGGAGAGACGGCACCGCGGACTTCACCGGCAGCTCCGGAAGCGGAGGCGACGAGACCTCCGGCAGGGGCGGCACGGAGAGAGGTACGACGGATCCGCCGACGGGGGATCGGGTCGCCGCCCGGCTCGGGGTCGCCGCCGGCGTCGAGTGCCTTCGCGTCCGCGGGGCGCGCGTCTGCCCGGTGCCGTCGGTCCGGAGCACCTGCGCCTCGCTGGACACCGCCGGCCGCGGAGCCGGAGCGGCCGCGCCACCGCCCCCGTCGAGCGCGTGCGGCAGCACGAGCCCCGCCACCGCCAGGGTCGCCGCCGTCGAGGTGACCGCCACGGCCTGCGCCTTCCCGCCCCCGCGCGGCCGCCCGCGCCCGACCAGGAACAGGACGAGTCCGAGCGTCCCGGCAAGCGAGGCGCGCAGGGTCCGCCGGGCCCGGGCGAGCAGCGACTCGACGGTCCGGTAGCTGAGCCCCATCCGCACGGCGACCTGGCTCACGTCCAGGTCCTCGGACTTCAGCCGGAGCGCCTCCGCCTGCCGGGCGGGCAGCTCCCCGCTGCGCACGGCGAGCCACTTCGCCTCGGCCCGGTCGCACACCGCCTCCTCGACCGGCACCGGGCCCGGCGCGACGAGCGTGGGGCGCCTGCCCACCTCGGCCTCGCGGTTGACCTGCCGGTACCGGTCGACGCACAGCCGCATGGTCACCGTCGTCAGCCAGGCGCCGAGCCGCTCGTCGTCCAGGTCCGGGTGCTCCGCGGCCCGAAGCATCGCCTCGTGCACGGCGTCCTCGGCGTCCTCCCGGCTCATCGAGCGGCGCCGGGCCACCTTGAGCAAATCCTCGCGGTGGCTCCACATGCGCTGCCAACGCTCGTCGGCGGTCGCTATGTCCGCAGGCATGTCCGTCGCCATGAGGGCCCCTTCGCGCTCACTCGCCGGTCCGGTGCTTCCGGCGGGTGGCGACATTACCGCCGAGTATCCGCGGTTGTGGAGAGGGAGACCCTCATCGTGTTTCAGCTGTTGCTGGTCAGCGGCCCTGCATCGGGCAGCACACCGCCGCCGGGCAGCGTGAGGGTCGGTTCGGGGACGGGGACGAGCGGCGTCCGGGACTCCTCCGGGACATCAGCCGTACGGGACGGGGCCGGGGAGGGGGAGGCGGACGGTGTCGCGGGGTTGCGCGAAGGGCCCGGGCCGGGCTTCCGGTCGTCCGACGGCTTCGGCGTGGGCTTCGGGGTGTTCGGGCGGGACGGCTTCGGCCGGTCCCGGGACTCGGCGGACGCGTCCGGCACCACGCGGTGTCCGGTCAGGTAGTACGTGTACCAGGCCTTGACCGTGCGCAGATAAGTGTCCGAGTGGTTGTAGCCGAGGATCGCCCGGTCCAGGTCGGCGGGGTTCGAGAGGTCCCGGCCGCCCGCGCACAGATAGCGGCCGGCGGCGAGCGCCGCGTCGTGGACGTTGTTCGGGTCCGCGTGCCCGTCGCCGTTGCCGTCGGCGCCCCAGTGGGCCCAGGTCGACGGGATGAACTGCATCGGGCCGACCGCGCGGTCGTACACCGCGTCCCCGTCGTAGGCGCCGCCGTCGGTGTCCGGTACGAGGGCGTAGGCGCCGCCGGTCAGGCGGGGACCGAGGACGGGGGTCACGGTCGCACCGTCCGAGGTCACCCGGCCGCCCCGTGCCTGCCCGGACTCCACCTGGCCGATCGCCGCCAGCAACTGCCAGCGCAGCCGACAGCCCGGCGCGGTGCGCGCGAGCTCCTCCTCGGCGCGCCGGTACGCGGCGAACACGGTCGCGGGCAGCGCACCGCCCGTCACCCCCTGTGCCGGAACTTTCTCATGGGTCCGCAGCGGGGGGAGCTCGGTGCGGTAGGGGGTGTCGCCGGACACGCTGGGGCTGTGCTCGGTGGGTGGCGCCTGCCGCGCGGGCTCCGCGGCCCGCGCCGAGAGCGCCCCCGGTGCCTGTGACGCGGTCAGTGCGGCCATCGCCGCCGCCGCGATCGCCGTACCCCTGGCACCTCTGAACGCGCCGGTCCCGAATGTGCGCACCTCGTGGTCTCCTCCCTGGGCGGATTCCGTCCCCTGCTCTACGCGGGCGGGCGGTCGGTCCGTCGCGGGAAGCGGGATCTTCTCGGGAGGCCGGGACGGCACGTGCGTCCGTTAAGGTCTCCCCAGGCGGCCGGGGCGGTCGCACCCCGGTCACGGACCTGGCGGAACGCACAGGTCGGAGCAGATGCCTTGGGGGCACAGTGCGACTGAGAGTGGAGTTCACGACCGAGCCCTTCGACCTGGACAAGGCGCCCGCGCATGCGCTGGTGGCCCGTGAGGTGATCGAGGCTGCGGAGCTGGACGAGGTGGACGTGGGCCCGTTCGGGAACACGGCGGAGGGTGGCGCCGACTCGGTGCTGACCGCCGTGGACGCGCTGCTGCGCAAGAGCCTTCAGGCCGGTGCCACCCGGATCTCGCTGCAGGTCAACGTCATCGGGGAGGGCGAATGACCGGCAACGGGGACGAGCCCTTCATCACGGCCGTGAAACCACTGGTCGACGCCATGGGCGGGGAGATGCTCCCGCCCGACGAGGCCAGCGCCGAGGACGTCGTCCTCGCCTGGCAGGGCGTCGACGTCGTTGCCGTACGCCTGCCCCAGCTGGCCGACTCCCTCGACCACATCCTGGCCGCCATGGAGCGCAAGCGCGGCAAGCCCTTGGCCGACCTGGACCGCAAGTCCAAGCAGGAGGTCGTACGCATACTGGAGGCGCGGGGCGCCTTCGCCGTGCGGCACGGGGTGGAGACCGTGGCGAGCGCGCTGGGCGTCAGCCGCTTCACGGTCTACAACTACCTGAACCGGGAGAAGGGTGCCTGAGCCCGCGCCACGGGATCAGTTGTGTCACCCGGAATTTTCAACAAAGTGTTGACGTCGTGTTTCGGAGAGCGTTAGCTGTTCGCAGCCCGTTCAGCACGACGGCCGTTTCCGGCCACGGAGGCTTCCGTGACTACCACCACTTCCACGCCCCCGGGCCTGGCCCGGTTCAACGTCCTGGAGGAGCACGCGGCCCTCGCCGCCCTCCACGAGGCGTGCGCCTCCGCCGAGTGGGGCCGGCAGCTGCTCGCCGCCCGCCCGTACGCCACCGCCGACGACCTCTACGCCGCCAGCGACGCCGCCATGGCCGAGCTGAGCACCGCGGACCTGGAAGAGGCGATGGCCGGCCACGCGCCGATCGGCCGCCCCAAGCCCGGCGACCCGACGTCCGCCAGGGAGCAGTCCGGCATGGCCGGCGCCGCCGAGGAACTCAAGGCGGAGATGCTCGAACTCAACCTGGCCTACCAGGACCGGTTCGGCCACGTCTTCCTCATCTGCGCCACGGGCCGGACCGGCGAGCAGATGCGGGACGCCGTCAAGGAGCGGATCGGCAACTCGCCGGAGCAGGAGCGGGAGATCGTCCGCACCGAGCTGGGCAAGATCAACCGCATCCGACTGGCCCGACTCGTCGAAGAGGACGCCTGAGACCATGAGCACCAGCACCACCGCCTCCGTGTCCACGCACATCCTGGACACCTCCGTCGGCCGCCCCGCCGAGGGCGTCGCCGTCCACCTCTCCAGCCGTGGTGGCAGGGACGCGGACTGGCAGGCGCTCGGCGCGTCCGCGACCGACGCCGACGGCCGGTGCAAGGACCTTCCGGACCTGCCGGAGGGGACGACACACGTACGGCTCGACTTCGCCGTCGAGTCGTATTTCGAGAAGAAGCAAGCCGATGCGCAGCAGGACGCCCCCGCGAATCGGGACAGCGGTGCCGTGTTCTTCCCCGAGGTGGCGATCACTTTCGCCGTGAACCCCGGGGAGCATTACCACGTACCGCTGCTGCTCAACCCGTTCGGCTACTCCGTTTACCGAGGGAGCTAGCTAAATGCCCACCATCCTGGGACAGAACCAGTACGGCAAGGCCGAGAACCGAGTCGTAAAGATCACGCGGGACGGCGCCACCCACCACATCAAGGACCTCAACGTATCCGTGGCGCTGAGCGGCGACATGGAAGAGGTCCACTACTCGGGCTCCAACGCCAACTGCCTGCCGACCGACACCACCAAGAACACGGTGTACGCGTTCGCCAAGGAGTACGGCATCGAGTCGGCCGAGCAGTTCGGCATCCATCTCGCCCGCCACTTCGTCACCTCGCAGGAGCCGATCAAGATCGCGCGGATCCGCATCGAGGAGTACGCCTGGGAGCGGATCGAGACCTCCGACGCCAACTCCAAGTTCATCGGCGCCGACGAGGTCAAGCACTCCTTCGTCCGCAAGGGCCAGGAGACCCGCGTCACCCAGATCACCTACGACGGTGAGAAGTGGGAGGTCGTCTCCGGTCTGAAGGACCTGGTCGTGATGAACTCGACGAACTCCGAGTTCTGGGGTTACGTCAAGGACAAGTACACGACCCTCCAGGAGGCGTACGACCGCATCCTGGCCACCCAGGTCTCAGGCCGCTGGCGGTTCAACTGGACCGACGACGAGCAGAAGATGCCCAACTGGGAGAAGTCCTACGAGCAGGTCAAGAAGCACATGCTCCAGGCCTTCGCCGAGACGTACTCCCTCTCGCTGCAGCAGACGCTGTACCAGATGGGCTCGCGCATCATCAACAACCGCAGTGAGATCGACGAGGTCCGCTTCTCCCTGCCGAACAAGCACCACTTCCTGGTCGACCTGGAGCCCTTCGGGCTGAAGAACGACAACGAGGTCTACTTCGCCGCCGACCGGCCCTACGGCCTGATCGAGGCGACCATCCTCCGGGACGGCTGCGAGCCGAAGATCCCGGTCGACCTCACCAACCTCTGATCCACCCCCGCCTGCGGCACCCGTGACCGGGGAAACGCGTTTCCGGCCTCCCCGGTCACGGCACTCAAACCTCCTAGGGTCCTGCCGTGCCCACTCCCCAGAGTCCACTGAGCGAAAAGGACGAATCATGGCAGCAGCCCAGCGCATCGTCATCGAGAACTGTTCGATCGCGACGGTCGACGCCGACGACACCGAGTACGCCTCCGGGTACCTGGTCATCGCCGGCAACCGGATCGAGGCGATCGGCGCGGGCAAGGCCCCGGAGGGCCTGGAGAACGTCGTACGCCGCATCGACGCCACCGGGCACCTCGTGACCCCCGGCCTGATCAACACCCACCACCACTTCTATCAGTGGATCACCCGGGGCCTGGCCACCGACCACAACCTCTTCAACTGGCTGGTCGCCCTCTACCCGACCTGGGCGCGCATCGACGAGCCGATGGTGTACGCGGCGGCCCAGGGCTCGCTCGCGATGATGGCCCGCGGCGGCGTCACCACCGCCATGGACCACCACTACGTCTACCCGCAGGGCTCCGGCGACCTCTCCGGCGCGGTCATCCGCGCCGCCCGCGAGACGGGTGTCCGCTTCACCCTGGCCCGCGGCTCCATGGACCGCAGCGAGAAGGACGGCGGCCTGCCCCCGGACTTCGCGGTGGAGACCCTCGAGGGCGCGCTGTCCGCGACCGAGGCGACCGTCAAGGAGCACCACGACGCCTCCTTCGACGCGATGACCCAGGTGGCCGTCGCACCGTGCTCCCCCTTCTCCGTCTCCACCGAACTGCTCAAGCAGGGCGCCGAGCTGGCCCGCCGCCTCGGCGTACGGCTGCACACCCACGGTTCGGAGACCGTGGAGGAGGAGAAGTTCTGCCACGAGCTGTTCGGCATGGGCCCGACCGACTACTTCGAGTCCACCGGCTGGCTGGGCGAGGACGTGTGGATGGCGCACTGCGTCCACATGAACGACTCCGACATCGCCGCCTTCGGCCGGACGAAGACCGGTGTGGCGCACTGCCCGTCCTCCAACGCCCGCCTCGCGGCCGGCATCGCCCGCGTCCCGGACATGCTGAAGGCCGGTGTCCCGGTCGGACTCGGCGTCGACGGCACCGCCTCCAACGAGTCCGGTGAACTCCACACCGAACTGCGCAACGCCCTGCTGATCAACCGCCTCGGTGCCCACCGCGAGGCCGCGCTGAACGCCCGCCAGGCGCTGCGCCTCGGCACCTACGGCGGTGCCCAGGTCCTCGGTCGTGCGGCCGAGACCGGCTCTCTGGAGGCCGGCAAGCTGGCCGACCTGGTGCTGTGGAAGCTGGACACGCTCGCCCACGCCTCCATCGCCGATCCGGTGACCGCGCTGGTCTTCGGCGCGGCGGCCCCGATCACCGCCTCCTTCGTCAACGGACGTCAGATCGTCGAGGACGGCCGCCTGCTGACCGTCGACGAGGACGCCATCGCCCGCTCCACGCGGGACGAGGCCCAGCGCCTGGCGCGCATCGCCCGCCAGGGCTGAGCCGCCGCCGGACTCCGGCCGGGAGGGACGGCTCCCGGCCGGTAGCCGTGGACCCGAGCGGGGTCCATGGCGGCCGTCTCCGGGGCGCGCGTGAACACGCGCGCCCCGGAACGGTCACCGTTCCCCTCCCGGGAACGGCCCGTCCGGGTCCCGCACGACCACACGCATCACCTCCATGAAACCCACGTCAAGGCCGACGTGTTAGCCGCTCGGAGGAGCCGCTGTGACTGTCGCCCGCACAGTCGACGAGACCCACCCCGTCGACGAGAAACTCCCCGCCCTGAAGATGGCGACCACTGGCCTGCAGCATGTGGCAGCCATGTACGCGGGAGTCGTAGCCCCACCCCTGATCGTCGGCGCGGCCATAGGCCTGTCCGGCACCGAACTCACCTTCCTCACCGGCGCCTGCCTGTTCACCGCGGGCCTCGCCACCTTCCTCCAGACGCTCGGCTTCTGGAAGGTCGGCGCCCGGCTGCCGTTCGTCAACGGCGTCACCTTCGCCGGTGTCGCCCCGATGACCGCGATCGTCGCCTCCGCGCACGACAAGTCCGACGCCCTGCCGATCATCTACGGCGCGGTCATCGTCGCCGGCATCCTCGGCTTCATAGCCGCCCCCTTCTTCAGCAAGGCCGTCCGCTTCTTCCCGCCGGTCGTCACCGGCTCCGTGATCACCCTCATCGGTGTGTCCCTGCTCCCGGTCGCCTTCGGCTGGGCCCAGGGCCCCAACCCCGCGGCGCACGACTACGGTTCGGGCACCAACCTGGGCCTCGCGGCCGCGACCCTCCTGATCGTCCTGGTGCTGCGCCGCTTCACCCGCGGCTTCGTCAAGCAGATCGCCGTACTCCTGGGCCTGGTCATCGGCACGCTCGTCGCGATCCCCTTCGGCGCCACGGACTTCGGACCGGTCGCCGACGCGGACGTGATCGGCTTCCCGACGCCGTTCCACTTCGGTGCACCCCAGTTCCAGCTCGCCGCGATCCTGTCGATGATCGTGGTGATGGTGGTCTCGATGACCGAGTCGACCGCCGACATGCTGGCGCTGGGCGAGATCGTGGAACGCCCGGCCGACGAGAAGACGATCGCCGCGGGCCTGCGCGCCGACACCCTCGGCTCGGCCCTCAGCCCGCTGTTCAACGGCTTCATGTGCAGCGCCTTCGCCCAGAACATCGGCCTGGTCGCCATGACCCGCATCCGCAGCCGCTACGTCGTCGCCACCGGCGGCGGCTTCCTGGTCCTGATGGGCCTGTGCCCCATGGCCGCCTCACTGATCGCGGTCGTACCGCGTCCGGTACTGGGCGGCGCGGGCGTGGTCCTGTTCGGCTCGGTGGCCGCCAGCGGCATCCAGACCCTGGTGCGGGCGGGCCTGGAGAAGGACAACAACGTCCTGATCGTCGCCGTCTCCCTCGCGGTCGGCATCATCCCGATCACGGCGCCGGAGTTCTACCACGCGTTCCCCGAGACCGCGAGGATCGTCCTCGACTCGGGCATCTCCACCGGCTGCGTCAGCGCGGTCCTGCTCAACCTGGTCTTCAACCACCTGGGCAAGGGCAACGAGGCGCAGGACGTGACCCATCCGATGGAGTCGGGCGAGGAACTGGCGCCCGCGCACTGAGCGGCGGCGGGGCCGGAGTCACCTCCCTCCGGCCTCGCCGTTCCCGGCCGGTGCACCGCTGTGTGCGCCTGTGCGGCCAACGCCTTTTCCCTTGACGCGGGGGCGTCGCAGGCAGGAGGCGACGTCCGTATCCGCGTTCAGCCGCGGGGCCCCGCCTGGCAGGGGGTGGCCGCGGGCAGCCGGCCCGTGAAGTACGACCGGGGCGGGACACCCATCAGGGCGCGGAAGTCGGACGTCATGTGCGACTGGTCGTAGTAGCCGGTGGTCGCGGCGAGTTCGGACCAGGGGGCACTCGTGGCCCGGTCGATGACCGTGCGGACCCGGGTGATGCGGGCATAGTGCTTCGGGGAGACGCCGACGCCCTCGGTGAACAGATTGCGCAACTGGCGTTCGCTGACGGCCAGTTCGCGGGCCACGTCACGGATCTGGCCGGGAACGCGGTCCGACCGCACGGACAGCGCGTCGGCGCCGGCCCGCAGCAGCGCCGTACGGGAGGCGTCGGCGGCCTCGGTCAGCAGCTCCGGGAGGACGTCCGCGAGGTGGGACAGATCCTCCTCCGGGTCCAGCCACCGCGCCTCGACCGCCAGCCGGCGCGCCGCCCGGCCGGGCAGCCGGTCCAACGGCACGACCCGGCCGACCAGTTCGGCCGCCGGCACGCCCAGCAGAGGGAGCGGCGTGCCGGGGGCCAGGCGCAGCTCCGCACAGGACACGGGAAGCCCCGTGTCGTGGTAGGAGGCCCGCACCCGCGGGCCGACGGCCAGCACATCGCGGTGCCCGCCCCTGCCCACCCGTACGACGACCTTCGTGACGGGGTCCGGGAGATGGACGAAGGTCTCCTCGGGCGGGACGGCACCGGACAGAGCCCGGATCCCGGTGATCCACGGGCGCAGAGCCTCGGGCACGGGCAGCTCACGCTCTGCGGTGGTGTGCGTCATCCCCCCACCGTAAGCGCGCCGCACGGCCCGGCGGGCCCGCCGGCCGTGCCGGAATTTCCAAGAGTCCGGGACCTCGCCCGGGCCACCGTGGTCGTCATGATCCTGGTGACGGGTGCCACGGGCACCACCGGCAGTGAAGTCGTACGACAGCTCGCGGCGCGCGGTGAGAAGGTGCGCGCCCTGACACGGGACCCGGCGCGGGCCGCGGTCCCCTCGGGAGTGGAGGTGGTGCGCGGGGACTACCTCGACGCGGACTCGCTGGAGCGCGCGATGTCCGGGGTCACGGCCGCCTATCTGGTGGGCGTTCCGGACGGGGAGGCGCAGCACGACCGGGCCCTGGTGGCGGCGGCGCGCGCGGCAGGCGTGCCCCGGCTGGTGCTGCTCTCCGCGATCGCGACGGGCGATCCCGGCGTCGGCCCGTTCGGGAGTTGGCACGCGGCCGGGGAGGAGGCGGTCAAGGAGAGCGGCGCGGAGTGGACCGTCCTGCGGCCCTCGTCCTTCGCCTCCAACACCCTCAGCTGGGTGCCGGCGGTCGGGGCCGGTCAGCCGGTGCCGAACATGACCGGGGCGGGCGCGCAGGGGGTGATCGATCCCCGTGACGTGTCGGAGGCGGCGGCGCTCGCCCTGACCGACGGCCGGTGCGCGGGGCGGACGTACACTCTGACCGGCCCGGAGGCGATCAGCGTGCCCGACCAGGCCGCCGTGCTCGCCGCGGTCCTGGGCCGCCCGGTCACCACACGCGACCTCTCGCCGGACGAGACGCTCGACCATCTGCGCACCGCCTGGGGGCTGGACGAGTTCAGCGCGGAGGGCGTGCTCACCGCGAGCGCGTACGTCCGTGACGGCCACAACGCCCGCGTGACCGAGGACGTGCCGGAGCTGTTGGGAAGGCCGGCGCGGACGTTCCGGGAGTGGGCCGAGGACCACAAGGGGGCGTTCGCGGGGGAGTGAGAGGGGAGGCCCTGGGGGGGGAGGGGCGAGTGTGCGGGGCGAGGGGGCGGCGGGTTTTCGGTGCCGTCGCCCCCGCGGCCTGCGTGTCCGCCCCCTCGGCCCGCTTCACTTGCACCGCGGGCGCGGCCGCAGGACCACCCCCGCCAGCACCAGCGCCGCCACTGCGATCCCCGCCGCGACGCGGAACGCCAGCCGGTACCCCTCGGCCGTGGCCGGGATCAGGTCCTCGCCCCGGCCGAGCAGGGCGTCGGTGCGGGCGGCGGCCAGCGTGCTCAGCGCCGCGAGGCCCAGTGAACCGCCCACCACCTGCGTGGTGTTGAAGAGACCCGAGGCCAGCCCCGCGTCCTCCTCCCGCGCCCCCGCCATCGCA
Source organism: Streptomyces sp. NPDC005728 (assembly GCF_040630895.1). Lineage (NCBI taxonomy): Bacteria > Bacillati > Actinomycetota > Actinomycetes > Kitasatosporales > Streptomycetaceae > Streptomyces > Streptomyces sp. NPDC005728. Next base: position 254,724 of record NZ_JBEXYL010000001.1, on the reverse strand, counting down.
AGACCGGTCAGCGCGGGCATCGCCGCCGCGAACCCGGCCGACAGCAACAGCAGCGGCGGCAGCACGTCGAGGGCGTAGGAGCCGTCGACGGGGGCGCGGCCCAGCAGGGCCGTCCCGGCGGTGATCAGCACCAGCCCGGTGAGCAGCACCCGGTGGCCGCCGAACCGGGCGACGGTCCGCGCGGACAGGCCCAGCACGAGCAGACCGATCGCGACCGGGGCGGGCAGGAAGGCGGTACCGGTCGCCAACTCGCCGTAGCCGAGCACGCGTTGCAGATACAGCGCACCGATGAACTGGAAGCCGTACATCGTGCCGATCATCAGCACCTGGACCGCGTTGGCGCCGGTCAGCAGACGGGAGCGGAACAGGCGCAGGCGCAGCAGCGGACGGGCCGCCCGGGCCTGGCGCAGGATGAACGCCGTGAACAGGGCGAGCGCCAGGGCCGCCAGGAGGAAGGTGGCGGTCAGGGAGCGGGTGCCGGCGCCGACGATGACGTAGACCGTGAGCATCAGCGCACCCGTGACCAGTGCGGCTCCGGGACCGTCGGCGCCCCCGCCGAGTCCGGCCCCGCGTTCGGGGGCGAGGACGCGTACCGCCGCCAGCCAGGCCGCGACGCCGATCGGCAGGTTGATCAGGAAGATCCAGTGCCAGTCCAGGGCCTGGGTGAGGGCGCCGCCGAGGAAGGTGCCGAGCGCACCGCCTGCCGCGCCGACCGCGCTGAACACCGCGATGGCACGGGCCTGTTCCCGAGGCTCGGGGAACAGCGCGACCAGCATCCCGAGGACCACGGCCGAGGCCATCGCTCCGCCGACGCCCTGCAGCGCCCGTGCCGCGATCAGCACACCCGGTCCGGTCGCCGTACCGCACAGCACCGAGGCGGCCGTGAACACGGCGAGCCCCGCGGTGAACATCGTCTTGCGGCCGACCAGATCACCCGTTCGGCCCATCAGCAGGAGCAGACCGCCGAAGGGGATCAGGTACGCGTTGACGACCCAGGCGAGGCCGGGACCGCTGAAGCCGAGGTCGTTCTGGATGGCGGGCATGGCCACGGTGACGATGTTGCCGTCCAGGATCGTCATCAGGGTGCCCGCGCACAGGACGGCGAGGGACGTCCGACGGGAGTACGTTCGTGAGGGTGCCACCGTTGCCGGTGACGGGCTGTTCTCGATCGTGGCCGACATGGCTCCCCGTTCCTCTGGCGCACCTTGGTGCACGACTTGTAACGGGGTTCATCGTGGGTGACCATGGAGACCGGCGTAAGGAGGCAGTCCGATGTCCCTGAGGAACACCGGTGTTACCGTCCAGGAAGTGAACGCGCAGGCGTGCCCCGTGCGCGAAGTTCTTGACAGGGTGGCCGGCAAATGGAGCGTGCAGATCCTGGTCGCGGCCGCCCAGGGACCCATCCGCTTCACCGAGTTGGAGCGCGGCATCGAGGGCATCAGCCGCCGCATGCTCACCCTCACCCTGCGCAACCTGGAGCGCGACGGCCTGGTGACGCGCACCGTGTATCCGACCGTTCCGCCGAAGGTGGAGTACGGACTCACCCCGGTCGCCCACGAGTTGCACGAGACGCTCCAGCGGCTGACCGACTGGGCCGAACACAACCGGGTGTACATCGCCGAGGCGCGGGCGGCCTACGACGCCGAGCACCGGCCGGAGCCGCTCGACGCGTAGGGCCTGTCCGGCGGATCATGCCGGAATCGCGGGGACGATGCGCCGTTGGCCGCAGCCGGCCTGATCCGCCGGACAGGCCCTGGGCCGTCCGGCGCTCACAGGCCGAAGAGGCCGAGATCCGTCGCCATCTCCTTGAAGACCTCCCGCGGGTCGGCGACCAGCTTCCGCGCGGTGAGGTCCAGCACGCCGCCCACCGCGATGATCTCGGCCGCCACCGTGCCGTCGGTCCTGCGTATCTCCTGGCGGATCCGGAAGGTCTTGCCGCTGCCCCACTCGAACGCGCAGGTCACGTCCACCTCGTCGCCCGCGAGCAGCTCGCGGTGGTAGCGGATCGTCGTCTCCAGCGACACCGGGCCCACGCCCCGGCCGACGAGTCCGGCCTGGGACACCCCGGCGGCCCTGAGCAGCGACCAGCGGGCGTGCTCCGCGTAGTTGAGGTACACAGCCTGGTTGAGGTGACCCTGCACGTCGATCTCGTACCCGCGTACGGTCACACGGACGGAATACGGTTCGCTCACGACTTCCCCTTCTCGTGTACGACGCACTGATCCCCCGATCCTGGCACGCCGCTCATGCCCGGCGCGGGGATGCCAGCAGATGACGCGCCCTCGTCCGCGGCTCCGTGTACTCCCCGGCCTGCCAGCCGGCCGCCTCCAGCGTGGCCGCGCACGCCCGCAGCACCTCCCCGTCCGGCGCGTACACGGCGACCGCCTCCGGCTGCGGGGTCGCACGCACCCGGTAGCCGTCACCGTCCGGCCCCGCCGGCCGGTGCCCGGCCGCCTCCAGGGCGAGCGCGGCGGCCCGCACCAGATGCGTCCGCTCCCAGCCGCAGGGACGGTCGGTCGCACCGCCCGGGTTGGTCATCCGGCGCAGCTCCAGGAGCCCCTGCCAGGCGCTGTGCACCTCCCGCAGCCGGGCAGGGCCGGACGCGGGTGCCTCCTCCTCACCGCCGACGCGCGCCGCGAAGACCTCGGCACCGGCCTGCGCCGGCGCTGCCGGGGCCTCGGGCACCGCTTCTCGTATGCGGTGGCCCGCGGGGGTGAGGAAATGATCGTGCGGCGGCCGCGGGTGCCGGAAGGCGAGCCCCTGTCTCACCAGGGCGGCCAGCTGCGCGTCCGTCGCACGCAGCCGCCCCGTGACCGGATCGGCGGCCTCGATCACCCGCCGCTGCGCGGCGGTCGGCGGTCGGCTCACGACGGCTCCCTCCGGTGCGTCGGCATCCTGCGAACCGCCAGGCGGGCGGCCCGTTCGAAGCGTACGACCGGGGTCTGACAACGGGCCGCGGCCGCAGCCCGCCGGGTGGATCGGCTCCGGTGACCGAGGTGTCGTCACCGGCCACCGGCCACCGGCTGTCGGCCCGACGGCGGGTCGTCAGTCGCCCGCTTGGATGTTCCAACCCGTCACCACCGGGCGCCCGTGCTCCGTGCCGAGGCGGCACAGCGTGCCCGTCGCCAGCTGGAAGAGGGCCCCGTGCTGCGGGGCCAGGCCGAGCCGGCGGGCGGTCAGGACACGCAGGATGTGGCCGTGGGCGACCAGGACGACGACTCCCTCGGTGTGGGCGAGGGCGGCGTCCACCTTGCCGAGCATCCGGTCGGCGCGCTCCCCGACCTGCTCCGGGCTCTCCCCGGGGTGTTCGGGCGGGCCCGGCGCGACCCCGTCCGTGAACAGGAACCAGTCGGGCCGGGTGCGCCGGATCTCCGCCGTGGTGATGCCCTCGTACCCGCCGTAGTCCCATTCGCGCAGGTCGGCGTCGACCCGGGCGTCGTGGATCCCGATGAGTTCGGCGGTCTGCCGGGCCCGCTGGAGGGGGCTGACGAAGGCGGCGCCGATGCGGTGCGAGCGGATCAGCGGCTCCAGCCGGCGCGCCTCCTCCTGCCCGTGCTCGGTCAGGGGTACGTCGGTCCAGCCGGTGTGCCGTCCGGACCGCGACCATTCGGTCTCACCGTGCCGGACGAGAAAGAGGTCACCCACGTCAGCGCCCTTCCCGCTCGGCTGTCAGCACGGTGCCACACCCCGCCCACAGCCCGCAGGAGGGACTGGGCCAGACGGCCGTTCCTCACCGGGCACGTACGGCGTCGCCGCCGCCCGCACCTTCGCCGCCCCGGCGGTCACCTCCGATACGGAGGAGCCATCGACATGGACTCCCCGCACGCGTCGATCGAGGTGTGCTTCAGACGGGTGTCCAGGACCGGGACGAGGGTCCGGTCGGTGTCGTGCGGCGCCCAGATCACGGCCTCGGGCTGCCGTACGCAGTACAGGTCCGCGCCTTTCGCGCCGCGGGGCGTGTAGTGGATGTCGACGGTCGCCGCCGCCTTCCCGGGCAGCGGGACCGCCCCGGGGTGCCCGTGGCCGGCGGCGTCGATGGTCTCCGCCTTCCCGTTGTGGATCTCGACGCCCGGATAACCGTCGAACACGCACGTGTCCGGGCCCTTGTTGAGGGCGGTCAGCCGTGCGTTGGGCTGCTTGCCGTCCTTGTCCGTGCCGTCGAGCAGGGTCAGCTTCCACTTCAGTGAAGCGGTCCGGCACGGCGGTGCGGCCGCGTCGGATTCGGCGGTGGTGGTGACACCGCAGGCCGTCAGGGCCAGTCCGGCCGTGAGCGCGGCGAGGCCGCCGGCCAGTCGAGTCGTCGCTCGCATCGTTCCCCCTGGAACTGTGTCGTACGGGTCAGGTGCCGGGGTGGACCAGTGTCTTCTCGGCGCCGAGGGCCCGGGTCCGCGTGTCGGCGTACAGGGTGGTCTCGCCGTCGGACCAGCGCACGATCAGGTCGTTGCCGGCGTGGTCGGCGGTGAAGTCGCCGACCGTCATGGTCCGGGCGTGCTGCCACAGGCTGTTTCGGCCCCGTACCCGGGACTTGGTGCCGAGCCCGGCGGTCGAGGTGCGCGCGTAGGTGTCGAGCGCGCCGTCGGTCCGGCGTACGAGGACGTCCCAGTCGGCGGTGCCGCCGAAGTTCCCGGCGGCCGTCAGGGCGGCCTTGGTCCAGGTGCCGTTCGCCGCGACGAGTCGCCTGCCGGTGCCGAGGGTTCCGGCACCGGCTCCGGTGTGGACGGTCACCCGGCCGTCGGACCACCGGACCAGCAGGTCGGTGGCGCCCTTCCTGCCGTGGAACTGGCCGGAGGTGATCTGTACCGCGTTCTTCCAGGCGGAGCCGGGTCGTGCCATCCGGATCTCCCGGCCCAGACCGGAGGTGCCGAGGTCCGGGTAGAGGGTGACCTCGCCGTCGGACCAGCGCACCAGGAGGCCGGAGCGGTCGGCGGCGGTGAAGTTCCCGCCGGTGAGGGCCCGGGCACGGGTCCAGGTGGAGTTGGCCTTCCGCAGCCGCGTCTCGGTGCGGAACCCGCCCTTGCCGTCGCCGGGGTGCAGGGTGACCCTGCCGTCGGACCAGACCACGAACAGGTCGCCGTTCCGGTCGCCGGTGTAGTCGCCCGCCGCCAGGAGGCTGGCGTTCCGCCACCGTGTCGCGCCGCCCGCCAGCTTCTCGCCGAGACCCTGGTACGGGGGTACATCGGAGGGCAGGGCCTGGTTCGCCACGGCGTGGGAGAGGAGGTTCGCGGCGGCGGCGCCGAACGCCGGGGCGTGGCTGACGTAGTCGACGTCGGCGTCGTTGCCGCCGCCGTTGTAGCCGCCGAGGTTGCCGATGACGTGACCGGAGCGTGCGTCGTCCTTGTAGTCGGTGATCCAGGGGCTGCCGGAGACACCGCCGTAGTAGCCGCCACAGGTCATCGTCATCTGCCGGTAGCCGCGCAACTGCCTGGTCGGCACGGTGCACTTGACGGCGCGGCCGGCTCTGTTGTGCCGGTACGAGGGGTATCCGACGACGGTGACGTTCGCGTGGGTGTAGCCGGACGGCCGGGTGAAGGTGAGGCCGCCGCCCACCGCGTCCTGGAGGGACGTGCCGCGCTGGTCGGCCGCGACCCGGGCGAACGCGGTGTCCAGGTCGGACGAGGGCTTCTTGGTCGTCGACGACCCCGGGTCGGGCTTGTACCGCGGGTCGATGAAGATCCGCCGGACCGGAAAGATGCCGTACGGCTGCTGGTCGGGGCCCGCGCCCTTCACGAATTTCGGGACGAAGACGTAGTCGCCGCTCATGTTCAGCGCGCAGTGGGCCGCGGTGAGGACGATGTTCCGGGCCGGGCTGTCGATCACGCTGCCGGTGCAGTGCCAGGTGGTGCCGCGCGGCCCGTCGGAACCGAAGAACGTCCCTATCAGACGGGTCCCCTTGAACAACGTGCCCTGGGGCCTGCCCGCCGCCGCGCTGCCCGGCCGCACCGGCTCGGACGGCGCGGTGCGGACCTCGTCCAGCGGCCGGGCGTCCGCCATGCGCCGGGCGGTCCAGTACCGGGCGGCGTCCCGCGCCGTCTGCCCGGCGGAGGGCCCGGACGCGGACGGCGAACCGGCCTGCACGGCCGGAGGCGGAGACGGCGACTCGGCCTGCGCGGCCGCAGGCGCATACGGCGAACCGGCACGCGCGGCCGGAGGCGGTGAGGGTGACCCGGCCTGCGCGGTCGGAGCCGCGAGCCCGAGCGCCGCCGCGCACAGAGCGGCGACGGCCGCCCGGCGTCTTCCGAGCAAGAACAATGGTGCTCCCCGTGGTCGTCGGAACCGGACCAGCGGGAACGCCGGTGCGGTGCGGCGCTGGTCAGGCGCGCACCGAACGGCTCGTCCGGCCCGTCCTGCACGGAGTCCCCCTGGTCATGCGGGGTGATCTTCGCATGAACGTGCGAAACGGGCCACTACTGCCGGTATCCGCCGAGGAACCGCCCGATCCGCCCGATCGCCGCCTCCAGGTCGTCCGCGTGGGGGAGGGTCAGGATGCGGAAGTGGTCGGGGGCGGGCCAGTTGAAGCCCGTTCCCTGCACCACCTGGATCTTCTCCCTCAGCAGCAGGTCCAGCACGAACTTCTCGTCGTCGTGGATCGGATGCACCTTGGGGTCGATGCGCGGGAACGCGTAGAGCGCTCCCTTCGGCTTCACGCAGGACACTCCGGGGATCTCGTTGAGCCGCTCCCAGGCCACGTTCCGCTGCTCGTACAGCCGTCCGCCCGGGGCGGCGAGTTCGCGGACGGACTGGCGGCCGCCGAGCGCGGCCTGGATGGCGTACTGGGCGGGCGCGTTGGCGCACAGCCGCATGGAGGCCAGCATGGTCAGGCCCTCCAGGTAGTCCTTCGCGTGCTGCCTGGGGCCGGTCACCACCAGCCAGCCGGAGCGGAAGCCGGCCACCCGGTAGGTCTTCGACAGGCCGCAGAAGGTGAGGACCACCAGGTCGGGGGCGAGGGCGGCGGCCGAGTGGTGGACGGCGTCGTCGTACAGGATCTGGTCGTAGATCTCGTCGGCGAAGACCATCAGGCCGTGCCGGCGGGCCAGGTCGAGGATGCCCTCCACGACCTCCTTCGGGTACACCGCTCCCGTGGGGTTGTTGGGGTTGATGATCACCACGGCCTTGGTGCGGTCGGTGATCTTCGACGCCATGTCGGCCAGGTCCGGGTTCCAGTCGGCCTGCTCGTCGCACAGGTAGTGGACCGCCTTGCCGCCGGCCAGGGTCGTCACCGCCGTCCACAGGGGGAAGTCCGGGGCGGGGATGAGGATCTCGTCGCCGTCCTCGACCAGCGCCTGGACGGCCATGGACACCAGCTCGGAGACGCCGTTGCCGAGGAAGACGTCGTCGACGCCCACCTCCAGGCCCAGGGTCTGGTAGCGCTGGGCGACCGCCCGGCGGGCGGAGAGGATGCCGCGCGAGTCGGTGTAGCCGTGGGCCTGCGGGAGCATCCGGATCATGTCCTGCAGGATCTCCTCCGGCGCCTCGAAGCCGAACAGCGCGGGGTTGCCGGTGTTCAGGCGCAGCACGCTGTGGCCCGCCTCCTCCAGCGCGTTGGCGTGCTCGATCACCGGGCCGCGGATCTCGTAACAGACCTCGCTGAGCTTGTTCGACTGCCGGAACTCCATGCGCCCCTCCGGAAACTCGTGTTGCTTGGTTTTACCAAGTGTGAGCTTGGAAAGTCCAACAACACGTCTAGACTGCGTCGCATGTCACCTCGCCGAAGCTACGACCAGTACTGTTCCGCAGCCCGCGCCCTCGACCTCGTCGGCGACCGCTGGACCCTGCTGATCGTCCGGGAGCTGCTCGCCGGCCCGCGCCGTTACACGGACCTGCACGCGGACCTGCCCGGCGTGAGCACGGACGTGCTCGCCTCGCGGCTGAAGGACATGGAACGGGACGGCCTCGCCACCCGGCGGCGGCTGCCTCCGCCGGGTGCCGCGTACGTCTACGAACTCACCCGGCGAGGGCGTGAACTGCTGCCCGTGCTGCAGGCCCTGGGCCGGTGGGGACAGCCGGAGCTGGGGGAGCGGCGACCCACGGACGCCGTGCGCGCGCACTGGTTCGCGCTGCCCCTCCTGCGGGCCCTGGACGGCGAAGGGGTCGTCGAAGTCCGGCTGGAGGAAGGGGACTTCCATGTGTACGCCGGCGCCGAGGAGGGGCCGGTGTACGGCGACGGGCCCGCGCCCGGGGAGCCGGACGCGCGGCTCGTGATGGACGCCGCCACCTGTGCCGACGTCGCCCGTGGCGGGTCCACCCTGGTGGAGGCCGTCCGCGCCGGGCGTGTCACCGTGACCGGCGACGGCACGCTCGCCAAGGCGCTGCGGGAGGCCTGAGAAAGGCAGAAGGCCCGCCGGGCGGGCGGGCCTTCAGGGGTGACTCAGACGCTCGGCGGCACCCGGGACGGGCGCCCCGAGCCGCGCGTGAGCGCGTATCCGCCGATGCCGGCGAGCGCGGCGAGCAGCCCGCCCACCGCGGTCCACACCCAGCGGTCGGACCACCAGCCGGAGGACCAGCCGTCGTCGGGCTCGATGCTGGAGAGCACCGCCGGCTTCGCACCGTCCTGCTCCGCCCCGGACTTGACGGCGACACCCGGTACGAGCGGCTCGGCCAGCGAACCGTCCACCGCCGCCGCGCCGCCGATGTCCTTGGAGTCGACGCGCACCTCGGTGCTCACCGGCAGTCCGAGATCGGCGGAACCACCGAGGTCCAGCACCGTGAGCCGGACGTAGTACGTGCCCGGCAGCGGGTCGTTGGCCCACGGCTCCGACCAGGCGCGCACCGTGCGCAGCACACAGGCCAGCTCGACCGAGGGCGCCCCCTGCGCGGCGGTGCGGGTCGCCGCGCCGTACTGGCAGGACTGGCGCCGCCGCAGACCGTCGTACACGTCGATCTGCCAGGTCTGCTTCCCGTGCGTCCCGGGCAGCTTCACGGTCGCCTTGACGGTCGGGCGCTGCCCGGCGTCCGCGGGGAACGACCAGTACAGGTAGTCGCCCGCGGAGGCGGAGGCGGTCGCCTGCTGCCCCTGCTCGATCTCCGTCGCCGTACGGAAGGACGTGCCCGCCTGGGTGGGCGCCTTGCCGTCGGCCGAGGCGCTCGGCGAAGGGGAGGAGTCGGCGGCCGCCGGTCCGGCGGCCAGTCCGAGCGCCAGCAGCGTGGCACCCAGCACTCGTGTGATGCGCATCAGTTCGTCCTCCAGACGGCGACCCGCCAGCGTGACAGCCAGCCCCACAGCAGACCCGCCACGAAGCCGGTCAGCACCAGCGCGCCGAGCAGCCACCAGCCGCGCCCGAGGCCGAAGGAGGCCACGTCGCCCGCCTTGCTCGGACCGTCCACGACGTCGACCGTCAGCTCCAGCGGCAGACCCGGGGTCGTCTTGACGCCCGAGGCGGCCGAGAAGGAGTTGGTGACCTGGAGGCACACGGTCTCGGCGGCGGCGTTGTCGTCGTCGCTCTCGGCCTTCGGGTACCGCAGGCCCGTGGAGACGACGTCCGTACGGCCGTTGCCCGCCGCCTCACCGCGCACGATCTCGCGGCCGTGCACCGTCACCGCCCGCAGCAGCACCCCGTAGTCGGGGTTGACGGCGCGGTCGTCCGCCACGCTCACCGAGGCGCGCAGTTCCTGGCCCGGCTCGACGTCCACCTTGTACCAGCGCTGCTGCCCGAACTCCTCACGGTCCGTGTACAGCCCGGACTTGAGCGACGGCGCCTGCGCGCACTCGGCCGCGCCCTCGGTCGCCACCGGCGTCACCACCGGATCCGCCGCCCGGTCCACCAACTGCCCGACCCGGTCGGTCAGTTCCTCCTTGTGCTGGACGGAGGTGTAGGTGCCGCCGGTCGCGTGCGCGATGCAGCTGAGCTGGTTGCGGGTCTTGGCGTCCGGCACCAGGCCGAGGGTGTCGATGGTCAGCCCGATGCCCTTGGCCGCGATGTCGCGGGCCACCTCGCACGGGTCGAGCGGCTGGCAGGTGTCCTCGCCGTCGCTGATCAGGACGATACGGCGGGTGCCGTCGCCGCCGTCGAGATCGGCGGCCGCCTTCTGCAGCGCGGGACCGATCGGCGTCCAGCCGGTCGGCGCCAGCGTGGCCACCGCCGTCTTCGCCTCGGTCCGGTTCAGCGGGCCGACCGGGTAGAGCTGTTCGGTGTCCTTGCAGCCCGTGACGCGGTCGTTTCCGCGGTAGTTGGCGCCCAGGGTGCGGATGCCGAGCCGGACCTCCTCCGGCGTCGCGTCGAGCACCTCGTTGAACGCCTGCTTCGCCGCGGCCATCCGGGTGCCGCCGTCGATGTCCCGGGTCCGCATGGAACCGCTGACGTCCAGTACGAGTTCGACCTTCGGAGCGGCTTGCTCCGTCTCGTCGGCCACAGCCGGGGCGGGAGCCGCGAGCCCGGCCGTCAGGGCGGCGAAGAGAGCGCAGACGCCCGCCGCCAGCCGTTGTCTTCTGATCATCGGCGGATCCTATTGATCACATGTGCCGAGTGCCAAAACGGCAGGCGACCGGTGCCGGAACGGCAGACGCCCGGCGCCGTGACGTACACCGTGCCGTCAGCTTCCGCCGCCGCTTCCCGTGCCGTTGCCGAACAGGCCGGCCAGACGGGCCCGGTAGAGCACGGCGACGGTGAACCCGTCGGTGATCCGTCCGTCGGCCACCATCTCCTCCGCCTCGGCGGGCGTCACCACCCTCGCCCGCGTGATCGCCTCGCCCGTCTCCAGTTCGCCGATGCCGTCCACACGGGCGGCGTAGAGCGCGACCTTGTCGCCCTGCAGGCCGGTGTCGGGATGGAGTTCACCGAGGGGGACCACCTCGGTCGGGACCGCGGTGATCTCCTCCTTCAGTTCCCGTGCCACGTTCTCCTCCGCCGTGGCGCCAGGTGCACCGAAGCCGCGCACCACCTCCCAGTGCCGGCTCCGGGTCGCGTGCCGGTGGTGCTCGATCAGCACGACCTTCCCCTCGGGGCCCAGCAGCGGCAGGACCACCACGCCCGGAGAGGAGTCCGGGGGCGGCAGGATGCGGTCGTACAGGCCCAGCCGGCCGTCGGGGAAGCGCACCGCGTCACGCAGGTACCACAGGTAGCGGTTGGCCGACACCACACCGGCAGGTACGGGCCGCACCGCCGCCCGCAGCCGTGCCCGCAGGGCGCCGAACGGGCCGCGGCGACCGCCCGGTTGCGTGGCGGTCACCTGACGCCGGGCGGCGCGGACCAGCGCCGGATCCGTCAGGATCTCGATCCCTCCCGGATCGTCGTTGCGGAACCACTCCGGAACGTCCCGGCGCAGGGCGTCGTACCGGTTCATCGGGCGCTCGGCAGACAGTGCAAGGGTGTTGCTCCCGGCTTCGGTGTGCGGACGGATCTCGGGCGCCTCAGGACTCGCTGCGGTGCCTCAGTACTCGGGCAGGTCCTCGTTGTCCTGGGTGGTCGCGGAGGCCGTGCCCGTCGGGGCGGGGCCCGCCGTGTCCCGGTACCCGGGCAGGCGGCGCACCAGATCGTGGAACTGCGACCATTCTCGTTCACCGGCCAGCCGGACGGAGGCTATCTCACGGGCGAACCGCTGTTCCTGGCGTCCGGCCGTCAGATTGCGCAGCACCAACTGCACCGAACCGGTCAGTGAGCCGGTCACGGTCAGCGGCAGGACCGAACCCGCCACCTCCCACAGGCCGTTGCCGCTGACGGCCGTGAAGACGGCCGCGCCCACCGTGACCACGACCTCGACGACCGGACGCCACGCGGCCGGCCGGGCGTGCCTGCGCTCCCGGGCCAGCGCGAGGATCTCCGAGTTGAGCCGCACATAGCAGTCGAAGACCCGCCCGGCGGAGTCCTGGAACGCCTCCGGGGACGCGGTCAGCTCGCCGAACGCCCGGGTGTACGCGTTCCAGGCGGGCGTCTGCCGCAGCCGCCAGATGTCCTCCAGCGTCAGGGCGCTCACCGCCGACGGCGTCAGGTGGTCCTGTACGGCGGCGAAGGCCTGCCGCTTCAGGAAGGTCAGCAACTGCTCCGGGTCCTCGACGAAGCCGGTGGTGGCCCTGGCCTCGCGGGCCTCCTGCAGCACCACGCGCCGCAGGCTGCCGACCGGGGTGAGCGGGTAACGCCCGAGCGAGTCGGCCAGATTGACGTTGTAGACCAGGTCCAGCAGCTGCTTTATCTCCGCGGCGAAGGGCTTGTCCCGGTCGTATCTGCCCTCCGCGACGTTCGTCCCCGGCACGGCCACGAACTCCTCGTACAGGGCGTTGCGCACGACCGGCTGCCTGCGCACGCTGAGGTCGTTGCTGAAACCGACCACCTCGCCCAGCCGTTGCCCGAACCGGTCCGCGTCCTCCCGGGCCACTCCGACCTGGGCGGCGAGGATGTCGATGTCCTTGGCCGTGAGCCCCTGGACCTTCTCGGCGAACGGCTGGAACAGCCGGATCCGGGTGAGGTCCCGGTTCTCCTGGTCGCCCGGCGTGTCGTCCCAGGACATGCGCACGCAGCGCACCCGGTCGGCGGACGGCAGGCCCGCCAGCGTCTCCTGCCAGGCGGCGAACCCCCCGCGCCGCACGTGCAGATGGCCGGGCGGATTCTCGGCCGGGTGCCGCTCGTTGAGCAGGAAGGGGACGATCGCCCCCGACGCCAGGAGCTTCTGGTGCGCCGTGCGGGGCTCCCCGGGCTCCATGAGGTCGCAGCTGATCGCATCGTTGTTGTAGAAGTAGGCGCGATTGATCACGACCTGGCTCGCGTTGATGAGACTGCGGAAGTACTCGGCCCGCACCTCCTGGACGCGCCGCTCGGCGACCTGGTCCAGGGACCGGCCCCGCTCGATCATGTCCTTCGTGAGCTGCGCCGGCACCCACTGGTTGTCCAGCGACTGCGCGACGACCGCCCCCGGATCCAGCTGCGCGGGGCGGATCGGTGTCATCAGAGCGTCACTGCTTTCGACGTCAGTCATCTACTGCCCTCGAGCATCTCGTGTCCGGCGAACTCCACAGAGGTACACCGCCGGACGGTGAAGGGGAGGCCAACGCATCGTCCGGACAAAGAATATGACGCGAAATCAGTCCGATGACATGCGTGGGTTGGGCAGGGTGGACCAGATGTCCCCGGCATGCCCGGGGGACAACCGCATCAGCGTCAACGCCTTCGCGGGCACCGGCCCCTCACGCAGGGCCGTCAGGTCGGCCGTGCCCGGCAGATCCCGTACGGCCGTCTCCAGGGCCGCGCCCAGCGCCCGGCCCGAGCCCGCCGTGCCCGCGAGTGCCCCTGCCACCAGGGAGCCGAACAGCTTGCGGCGCAGGGTCGTCACGTCGTCCGTGATCAGGCGGCCCGTCAGGGCGGGCGGGGTGATGCCGTGGCGGGTCAGACGGGCGGGGCTGATGCGGATGTCGGCGAGGTCGCGGTAGACGAGGCGGACGGGGGTGTGGTCGGCCGCGAGGATCACGAGGAGGTTCTGGCCGTGGGCCTCCAGGGCCACGCCGAGGTCCAGCAGGCGCAGACCGGCCGTGAGGGCGAGGCGGGCGAAGGCGGCCAGCCAGGCGGCGGAGTCCGCCAGGCCGGTGGCGGGGAGCGCCGCCACCGGCACCACCCGCTCGCCCGGGCCCGCGTACACCTCGGGCGACTCCCGCAGCAGCGCGGCCAGATCGGGGGAGCGGGCGGTGACCGCGCCCAGCGTGCGGGTGATGTGCAGCAGCCCGTCGGTGCGCGTGGCGAGGTCCGCGGCGAACGAGGACAGGGTCGCCGCCGCCTCGACCGAGTACGTGGAGATGTCCCGCACCGAGGAGGTCAGCCGGGCGCTCAGCGCGGTCTTGACGTGCGGACCGCCGGGCAGGGCGAGGGTGCGCAGGGACAGCAGCGGGTGCGCCGGGCGCCAGGGGGTGGACGACCGCTCGAGCACATGGGCCGCCTGCCAGGGGTGCACCGGCAGCCACAGGTCGTGGCCGTCCCGCAGTTCCTCCGGCCAGTCCCCGGACACCAGGCACTCGGCGTCCCGTACGGCGACCGTGCCCAGCGTGACCACCGGCCGGTGCTCCGGCCCGTACGCCAGCTGGTCCGCCACCGAGAAACCGGGCCGGGAACGGCAGTTGGGGTGGAAGGGGTGACCGTCCACCACCCGCTGTTCCCACTCCCAGTCGCTGTCGGGCCACTCCTTCGGATGATCCGCGTCGGCCCGCGACAGCGCCAACGACGCCACGCTGTGCCCGAGTTCCCCCGCGAAGCCCGCCGCGTGCGGCACCGCGAGGTCCGTCATCAGCCGGGCCGGATCGTCGTGGCGCTCCTGGTCCAGGCGGACGGCGGTGACGTACGCGCCGGTCGCGTAGGGGTCGGCGTGCGGGCCGTACAGCGTCCGGCCGTCGGCCAGCCGCAGGGCGAGGCTGTGCGCCCCGCGTATCCGGCCGGTGACCCACGGCAGGGGCTCGTGGGCGAACGCCCGCCACAGGCGCGTCAGCACCGCTGCACGGGCGCCCGGCAGCTCGGCCGTGTACCGGGGCAGCAGGTCCGGCCGGACGGCGGTCAATTCCTCGGCCACCTCGGCCTCGGCGGTGCGGGAGTGGTACACGGTCGGCTCCTCGGGTACGGGCTTCACGAGGCACGATTGTCAGGGACGACAGACATACTGATCACCCGGGCCCAGGACGAAGAACGAATGGATCGCGTGGACCTCAAGCCTCCCGCCGGCACCGTCGGACAGCGCGCCGACGCGTACGCGGCCGCCCCCCTGCTCAACTGCCTGCTGCGGGAGGTCGCCGAGCCGGTCCCGGACCCCGGGGAACGGCCGGTCCACCGGCTGCCCGGCACCGGCCGCCTGCTGCGGGTGCGCCCTGGCCGGCGGCCCGCCGACCCCGAGGTGCACAGCGCCGGCGCCTGGCACCGCCTGAGCCACGCCGAGCTGGTGAAACTGGTCGCCGAGGAGCTGCGCCGGCACACCGGGCTGTCCGACGGCGACCTGTCCGCGGAGATGATCGACAGCCGGGACACGGTCGCGGCCCTGCTCGCCGCCCGCGCCCGGGCGACGGCGCCCGAGGACCCGTACCTGCGCTCCGAGCAGTCCCTGATCACCGGACACCCCTACCACCCGGCACCGAAGGCACGCGGCGGCGGCCCGGCCGCCGCCTGGATGCCGTACGCCCCCGAGGCCCACGCGCACTTCCCGCTGGTGCTGCTCGGCGTCCGCGAGGACCAGGTGGCCGAGGAGGGCGACACCCGCGCCCTGGACGCCCTGGGGACGGCCCCGCCCGGCTACCGGCTGCTGCCCGCCCACCCCTGGCAGCTCGACCTCGTCGCCCGCGATCTCGCCCCGGCCTTCACCGACGGCCGCCTGCTGCGGCTCGGCACCACCGCCTTCGACGCCTGGCCGACCGCGGCGATCCGTACGGTGTACGAGCCCCGGCGGGACCTGTTCCTGAAGTTCAGCCTGGATGTGCGCATCACCAACGACATCCGCCGGCTGTGGCGCCACGACCTGCTGAAGCTGCGCCGCACCGACGCGTTCGCCACCGGAGCGTTCGCCGCCATGGGCACGCCCGCGGCCTGGCTGAGCGACCGCGGCTACCGCACCGCCGCCTTCGCCTTCGAGGAACTGGCCGTGCTCGTGCGGGACGGGCTGCGCGGCCACCTCCTGCCGGGTGCCACCCCGCTGCTCGCGGCCGGGCTCGCGGAGGGCTTCGAGGACAGCCCGCCGGCCGCCGGGTCCGATCCGCAGGCCTGGTGGGAGGCGTATCTGCGGCAGGTGGTCCCGCCCGCCCTCACGGCGTTCGGCGACCACGGGGTCGTTCTCGAAGCGCATCTGCAGAACACGCTGGTCGCCGTGGACGCGGCGGGCATGCCCGTGCAGGCACTGTTCCGGGACGCCGAGGGTGTCAAGGTGCTGCCGGACGTCTCCCGCGCGACCGGCTGGGAGCGGCTGGTGTACTGCCTGGTCGTCAACCACCTCGGCGAGATCGCCGCGGCCCTCGCCGAGCACCACCCCCGCCTCGACCCCTGGCCCGCCGTCCGCCGCGAACTCGCCCGCCACGACCTGCCCGAGATCCCCGCCCTGCTCGCCGCGCCCACCCTGCCCGGCAAGACCAACCTGCTGCTGCGCTGGACGGGAGCGGACGGCGCCGCCGCCCGCTACCTCCCGCTGCCCAACCCCCTGGCCACCGGCTGACCTGCTTTACGCTGGCCGGTGTGCTGCGCGATGTGACTGCCGTTCGATACGTGACCCCCCTGAGGTCCGGCGGTTCCGTGCCCGCGGTCGTCGAGGCCGACGACCTCGGCACGTACGTCGTGAAGTTCACCGGCTCGGCACAGGGCCACAAGGCGCTGGTCGCCGAGGTGATCGTCGGCGAACTCGCCCGCGCGCTCGGACTGCGCTTCCCCGAGCTTGTCCTGGTCCACTTCGACCCGGCCATCGCCGCGGACGAGCCGCACCAGGAGGTGCGCGAGCTGCACGGCGCCAGCGCGGGCGTCAACCTCGGCATGGACCACCTGCCGGGCGCGAAGGACTTCACCCCCGAGATCGCCGAGTTCTTCCCCGTGGACCCTCTGGAGGCGGGCAGGATCGTCTGGCTGGACGCCCTGACCGTCAACGTGGACCGTACGGTCCACAGCTCCAACCTCATGATCTGGCCGACGTCCGGCACCGTGGCGCCGCGCCTGTGGCTCATCGACCACGGCGCCGCCCTCGTCTTCCACCACCGCTGGGACACCACGACCCCCGGCAAGAAGTACGACTTCCGCCACCACGCCCTCGGGCACTACGCCCCCGACGTCCGGGCCGCCGACGCCGACCTGGCCCCCCGGGTCACCGAGGAGCTGCTGCGGGCCGTCGTCGCCGAGGTGCCGGACGCCTGGCTGGCCGAGGACGCCGGTTTCGCCACGCCCGACGACGTGCGCGCCGCCTACGTCGACCACCTCCTCGCGCGCGTACGGCTGTCGGGTCAGTGGCTGCCCACCGACTTCCCGAGCCGCGAGGAACTCGCGGCCGAGGAGGCCGCTCGCGCGGCGAGGACCAGACAGGGCCGCCCGGGCTGGCTGAAGTGGGTCCCCGACCTGCACGGCAGGCCGGCGGCGGAACAGGACGGGACGGTGCACTTCGGATGACCCAGCGCGTACAGATCGAGTACTGCACCCAGTGCCGCTGGCTGCCCCGCGCGGCCTGGCTGGCGCAGGAGCTGCTCACCACCTTCGAGACCGAGCTGACCGAGCTGTCGCTCAAACCCGGCACCGGCGGCGTCTTCGTCGTCCGCGTGAACGACGAGATCGTGTGGGACCGCCGCGAACACGGCTTCCCGGAGCCCACGGCGGTGAAGCGGGCCGTACGCGACCGAGTGGCCCCGGGAAGGTCCCTGGGCCACTCGGAAGGATCCCCGTGAGACTCAGCCCTTGAGCTGCTCGTACGCCGGCAGGGTCAGGAAGTCGGCGTAGTTGTCGTCGAGGGAGACCTGGAGCAGCAGGTCGTGGGCCTCCTGCCAGTGGCCGGCCGCGAAGGCCTGCTCGCCGATCTCCTTGCGGATGGCGTCCAGTTCCTCGGCGGCGACCTTGCGGGCCAGCTCCGGCGTGGCCCGGTCGCCGTTCTCGAACTCGACGCCCGCGTTGATCCACTGCCAGATCTGGGAGCGGGAGATCTCGGCGGTGGCCGCGTCCTCCATCAGGTTGAAGATGGCGACCGCGCCGAGGCCGCGCAGCCAGGCCTCGATGTAACGGATGCCGACCTGGACGGCGTTGACGAGACCGAGGTACGTCGGCTTCGCCTTCAGCGAGTCGACGGCGATGAGGTCGGCCGCCTCGACGTGGACGTCCTCGCGCAGGCGGTCCTTCTGGTTCGGCTTGTCGCCGAGGACCCGGTCGAAGGACTCCATGGCGATCGGGACCAGGTCCGGGTGGGCGACCCAGGAGCCGTCGAAACCGTCGTTCGCCTCGCGGTCCTTGTCCGCCTTGACCTTCTCGAAGGCGACCTTGTTGACCTCTTCGTCGCGCCGGGACGGGATGAACGCCGCCATGCCGCCGATCGCGTGCGCGCCGCGCTTGTGGCAGGTGCGGACGAGGAGTTCGGTGTACGCCCGCATGAACGGGGCGGTCATCGTCACCGCGTTGCGGTCGGGCAGGACGAACCTGGCGCCACCGTCACGGAAGTTCTTGACGATGGAGAACAGGTAGTCCCAGCGGCCGGCGTTCAGTCCGGCGGCGTGGTCGCGCAGTTCGTAGAGGATCTCCTCCATCTCGTACGCCGCCGTGATCGTCTCGATCAGCACGGTCGCCCGGACGGTGCCCTGCGGGATGCCGAGGTAGTCCTGCGCGAAGACGAACACCTCGTTCCACAGGCGGGCCTCGAGGTGCGACTCGGTCTTGGGCAGGTAGAAGTACGGGCCCTTGCCGAGGTCCAGCAGGCGCTGGGCGTTGTGGAAGAAGTACAGGCCGAAGTCGACGAAGGCGCCGGGGACCGGAGTGCCGTCGGCGTCGACGAGGTGGCGCTCGTTCAGGTGCCAGCCGCGCGGGCGCATGACGACCGTGGCCAGCTCCTCGTTCGGGCGCAGCGCGTACGACTTCCCGGACCGCGGGTCGGTGAAGTCGATGTTCCGGGTGTAGGCGTCGACCAGGTTGATCTGGCCGAGGACCACGTTCTCCCAGGTGGGCGCGGAGGCGTCCTCGAAGTCGGCGAGCCAGACCTTCGCACCCGAGTTGAGCGCGTTGATGGTCATCTTGCGGTCGGTGGGGCCGGTGATCTCGACGCGCCGGTCGTTCAGCGCGGCCGGGGCCGGGGCGACCTTCCAGGAGTCGTCCACGCGGACGGCGGCCGTCTCCGGGAGGAAGTCCAGCGTGGAGGTGCGGGCGATCTCGGCGCGGCGCTCCGCACGGCGGGCGAGGAGTTCGTCACGGCGCGGGGTGAACCGCTGGTGCAGCTCCGCCACGAAGGCGAGCGCCGCGTCGGTGAGGACCTCCTCCTGCCGGGGCAGGGGCTCGGCGTCGACGATGGCCAGCGGGGACGGCGCTGGTGCGGACATGAGCTGTCACTTCCTTCAGCGGTGGCACCGGGTGCCAAGTGGCACGAATGGGACAGGGAGCGCCCACTGTGCGGTCGGACGCTTCTGAGCAGTGGATAGTAGTTTCCTCATTGTGGAACTTCAATGGTTTGTTGATGTCGAGATTCTCTGAGTCGAGGCAAGGTGGCGCTCGGTGCCACCCCGTTCACTCAAGGTGGCTCAGGTCGGCCTCGGTGTCGATGTCATAGGGCTCGGCCACGTCCGCGCACTCCACGAGCATGACCTCCGCCGCGTGTTCCTTCAGGTAGGCGCGCGCCCCGCGGTCACCGGTGGCGGTCGCCGCGATGCCCGCCCAGTGGGCCGCACCGAACAGGACCGGATGCCCCCGCTCGCCGTCGTAGGCGGCCGAGGCGAGCGAGCCCTCGCCCTCGTACGCGCGCAGCACCCGGGCGGCCGCTTCGGGCCCGATGCCGGGCTGGTCGACCAGGCTCACCAGGGTCGCGCGTACGCCCGTGCCGGCGAGCGAGCCGAGCCCGGCGCGCAGGGAGGAACCCATGCCCTCGGCCCAGTCGGGATTGTCGACCAGCACGCAGCCGGTCAGCTCGGCCCGCTCCCGGACGTCGTCCGCCCCTGCGCCGAGGACGACATGGATCCGGCCGCATCCGGCCGCGCGCAGCACCGCGACCGCGTGCTCGACCAGGGGGCGCCCCCGGTGTTCCAGCAGTGCCTTGGGTCGCCCGCCGAGCCGTCTGCCGCCGCCGGCCGCGAGCAGCAGCCCGGCGATCTCCTCGCGATCGTCCCGCTTGTCCGTCATGCGTCCTGCATACCCGACGCGGGCCGCGGCGGCCGGTTCCCTTGGGCTGAATTTCGGTCCGCGCTGTGGCGCCGCCGGACGGGGTGGCGTTTACTGGCCCGCGCACGACGGGGTTGCGAGGGGGGAGGGCTGTGTTGCGGAGCTTGGGGCAGAGGCCGGTGACCGGCAGCGACGAGGACCAGAGAGTGGCGGACCTGCGGACCGCGGTCTCGCGGCTGCGCCGCGAACTCGCCGCGCTTCCGTCGGACTTCCCCGACCGGGACATAGCCGAGGACGAACTGGCGACCCTGGCCGCGATGACCGCCGGAGGCATGCCGGAGATCCCGCGTCTGCGCAGGTCCCTGTTACTGATCGCGGGCGCGATCGGCTCGGTCAGCGCGCTGGCGCGGGGGCTGTCGGGGGTCAGGGAGGCGGTGGACCTGTTCGGGGAACCACCGAGGTCCTGAGAGCGCCGGGCGCGTGTCCTTGCCTCGAGGGCGCGACCTCAGGGGACGCGGGGAACGGCGCGACAAGCCACCGGTCTCAGGCGCCAGAACTCGCCAGCGTCTGAGAAAGCTCAACGGCGATCCCCTGCAGTACCGGCACGATCTTGTCCGTCGCCGCCTCGGTCACCCGCCCCGCAGGCCCGGAGATCGAGATCGCAGCCGCCGTGGGGGAGTCCGGCACCGACACCGCGAGGCACCGCACCCCGATCTCCTGCTCGTTGTCGTCCACGGCGTATCCCAGTCGACGCACATCCTCCAGTGCCGCCAGGAACCCGTCCGGCGTGGTGATGGTCTTCTCCGTCGCGGCCGGCATACCCGTGCGCGCAAGGAGTGCGCGCACCTCCTCGTCGGGCACGGAAGCCAGCAGCGCCTTCCCCACACCCGTCGAGTGCGGCAGCACCCGCCGGCCCACTTCGGTGAACATCCGCATCGAGTGCTTCGACGGCACCTGCGCCACGTACACGATCTCGTCGCCGTCCAGCAGTGCCATGTTCGCCGTCTCGCCGGTCTCCTCGACCAGCCGCGCCAGGTACGGTCGCGCCCAGGTGCCGAGCAGCCGGGAGGCGGACTCGCCCAGGCGGATCAGCCGCGGGCCGAGCGCGTACCGGCGGTTCGGCTGCTGGCGTACGTAGCCGCAGGCCACCAGAGTGCGCATCAGCCGGTGGATGGTGGGCAGCGGCAGTCCGGTGGTCGCGGACAGCTCGCTCAGGCCGACCTCGCCGCCCGCGTCCGCCATCCGCTCGAGCAGATCGAAGGCACGCTCCAGGGACTGGACCCCGCCGCTGGCGGAGGATTTCGCGGAGTCGGTGGTGCTGGCGCTGGACGTCGGCACGGCGCGTTCCTTTCGGGGCTGGCAAGAAGGGCAGAAGCCTACCCGGCGGTCGGTTGACTCCCTGATTGTACGTAGCTACGTTCTGCTTGCCGGAATTGTAATTCCGCTTTGTGGAAACGTCCAGAGTGGGCACTCGTGCGGTGTCGCCCAGAAGTGTGCCTCTTGACGGCGGGGTGGTGGGAGTGAAGACTCCTTCAACAGAACGTTGAATTCCGTTACGTGGATGTAAATCCCGTTTCCTGGAAGTAAAACGGCGGCAGAGAGAGAGGTTCGGGTGTCCGACGCTGAACTGGTGCTGCGCTCGACGCGTGTCATCACTCCGGAAGGGACGCGGGCCGCCACGGTCACCGTGTCCGCCGGCAAGATCACGGCCGTACTGCCGTACGACGCCGAGGTCCCGGCTTCGGCACGCCTGCAGGACTTCGGCGACCACGTCCTGCTGCCCGGTCTGGTCGACACCCACGTGCACGTCAACGACCCGGGCCGCACCGAGTGGGAAGGCTTCTGGACCGCCACGCGCGCGGCGGCGGCCGGCGGCATCACCACGCTCGTCGACATGCCCCTCAACTCCCTCCCGCCGACCACCACGGTCGAGAACCTGCGGGTGAAGCGGACGGTGGCCGCCGACAAGGCGCACATCGACGTCGGATTCTGGGGCGGCGCCCTCCCCGACAACGTCAAGGACCTGCGCCCCCTGCACGATGCCGGGGTCTTCGGCTTCAAGGCGTTCCTGTCGCCGTCGGGCGTGGACGAGTTCCCGCACCTCGACCAGGAGCAGCTCGCCCGTTCCCTGGCGGAGATCGCCGGCTTCGACGGCCTGCTGATCGTGCACGCCGAGGACCCGCACCACCTGGCCGCCGCCCCTCAGCACGGCGGCCCCAAGTACGCCGACTTCCTCGCCTCCCGGCCGCGCGACGCCGAGGACACGGCTATCGCGAACCTCATCGCCCAGGCCAGGCGCCTGAACGCGCGCGTGCACATCCTGCACCTGTCCTCCAGCGACGCGCTGCCGCTCATCGCCGCCGCCCGTGCCGACGGCGTCCGCGTCACCGTGGAGACCTGCCCGCACTACCTCACCCTGACCGCCGAGGAAGTCCCCGACGGCGCCAGCGAGTTCAAGTGCTGCCCGCCCATCCGCGAGGCGGCCAACCAGGACCTGCTGTGGCAGGCGCTGGCCGACGGCACGATCGACTGCGTCGTCACCGACCACTCGCCCTCCACGGCCGACCTGAAGACCGACGACTTCGCCACCGCCTGGGGCGGCATCTCCGGCCTCCAGCTCAGCCTGTCGGCCGTGTGGACCGAGGCCCGCAGGCGCGGCCACGGCCTGGAGGACGTGGTCCGCTGGATGTCCACGCAGACGGCCGCCCTGGCCGGCCTGCACGACAAGGGGGCCATCGAGGCCGGCCGCGACGCCGACTTCGCCGTCCTCGCCCCCGACGAGACCTTCACCGTCGACCCGGCCGGCCTCCAGCACCGCAACCGGGTCACCGCGTACGCCGGCAAGACCCTGTACGGCGTCGTGAAGTCCACCTGGCTGCGCGGCGAGTGCATCGTCGCGGCCGGCGAGTTCGGCGACCCCAAGGGCACCCTGCTCGGCCGCCCCCAGTGAGCCACCCTGTGCACCCGCACCCCGCCGACTCCCGAAAGGAACCCCTGATCACCGTGACGGCGACACCCAGCTTCACAGGCGACGCGAACCCCTACGGAGGAGGCGACCCGTACGCGGACTACCGCACCGCCGACTTCCCGTTCACCCAGTACGCCAACCTCGCCGACCGGCAGCTCGGCGCCGGAGTCATCGCCGCCAACGACGAGTTCTTCGCCCAGCGGGAGAACCTGCTGGTGCCCGAGCCGGCCGAGTTCGACCCCGAGCACTTCGGCCACAAGGGCAAGATCATGGACGGCTGGGAGACCCGCCGCAGGCGCGGCGCCTCCGCCGAGCACCCGTGGCCGACGGCCGAGGACCACGACTGGGCGCTGGTCCGCCTCGGTGCGCCCGGCGTGATCCGCGGGATCGTGGTCGACACCGCCCACTTCCGCGGCAACTACCCGCAGGCGGTGTCGGTCGAGGGCGCGTCGGTGCCGGGCTCCCCGTCCCCGGAGGAGCTGCTGGGCGACGACGTGAAGTGGACGACGCTGGTCCCGCGCACGCCGGTCGGCGGCCACGCGGCCAACGGCTTCGAGGTCCTGGTCGAGCAGCGCTTCACGCACCTGCGCGTCAACCAGCACCCCGACGGCGGCATCGCGCGCCTGCGCGTGTACGGCGAGGTCGTACCCGACCCCGAGTGGCTGTCGGTCCTCGGCACCTTCGACGTGGTCGCCCTGGAGAACGGCGGCCAGGTCCTGGACGCCTCCAACCTCTTCTACTCCCCGGCCACCAACACCATCCAGCCGGGCCGCTCCCGCAAGATGGACGACGGCTGGGAGACCCGTCGCCGCCGCGACCAGGGCAACGACTGGATCAGCTACCGGCTGGCCGCGCAGTCCCAGATCCGCGCGATCGAGATCGACACGGCCTATCTGAAGGGCAACAGCGCGGGCTGGGCGTCCGTCTCCGTCAAGGACGGCGAGGCCGGCGACTGGGTGGAGATCCTCCCGCGCACCCGCCTCCAGCCCGACACCGACCACCGCTTCGTCCTCCCGACTCCGGCCGTCGGCACGCACGCGCGCGTGGACATCTTCCCCGACGGCGGCATCTCCCGCCTGCGCCTGTACGGCTCCCTGACGGACCAGGGCGCAACCACCCTGGCCGGCCGCCACCAGGAGCTGGGCGGCTGAATCACCCCCACGCGCGCGTGGGACGCACCGGCCTGGACAGCACCGGTGCGTCCCACGTGTCCTTGCAGGGCGGGCCTGGCCCGTGACGCTCAGGCGGCGTACCCGCCGTCCACGGCGAACTCCGCGCCCGTGACGTACACAGCCTCCGGCCCCGCCAGGTACGCCACCATGGACGCCACCTCCTCGGCCGTACCGAACCGACCCAGCGCCGTCATCGCCGCCTGCTCCGACGCGTACGGTCCGTCCGCCGGGTTCATGTCCGTGTCCGTCGGCCCGGGATGGACGATGTTCGCGGTGATCCCACGCTCCCCGACCTCCCGCGCGAGCGCCTTCGTCAGCCCCACCAGCGCCGCCTTGCTCATCGCGTACAGCGTCCCGCCCGGCCCCGGCACCCGCTGCGTCATGCACGTACCGATCGTGACGATCCGCCCGCCGGCCGGCATCCGCGCGGCCGCCGCCTGGGACGCCAGGAAGACCCCGCGCACGTTCACCGCGAGCACCCGGTCGACGTCCTCCGCAGCGAGCGTCGGCAGCGGCCCCAGCAGTCCCACGCCCACGTTGTTCACCAGCACGTCGAGCCCGCCGTACGTCTGCGCCGTACGCTCCACCGCGCCCGCCGCCTCCCGCGGATCCGCCGAGTCGGCGCGCAGGGCCACCGCCCGGCGCCCCAGCGACTCCACGGCCCGCACGACGCCCTCGGCCGCCTCCTTGCCGTGCACGTAGGTCACCGCCACGTCCGCACCCGCGCGCGCGAGCCGCAGGGCGACTGCCGCGCCGATGCCCCGGCTGCCCCCGGTCACCAGGGCCGCCTTGCCTTCGAGAGATCCGTATGTCTGCGTCGTCTTCGTCTTCATGCGTCCATCCCACCGGTCCGGCAGCCCGTCCACCGGCGGCGAACGGACACCGCATCCCGGCCACTGCCGGAACCATTTGCTCCGTCGCCGGCGTTCTCCCCGCGTGACCCTTCAGCAAGAGATCGTCGGCAACGCCATGCAGATGGCGGTCGTCAACCTGCACCCCGGCCAGACCGTGTACTGCGAGGCGGGGAAGTTCCTGTTCAAGACGACGAACGTGACCATGGAGACGCGGCTGTCCGGCCCTTCGGGCAACGGCGGCCGGCAGAGCGGCTCAGGCGGCGGCATGGGCGGCGTGCTGCGCCAGGCCATGGGTACCGCCATGCAGGTCGGCCAGCGCATGCTGGCCGGCGAGTCGCTGGCGTTCCAGTACTTCTCCGCCCAGGGCGGCGAGGGCACCGTCGGCTTCGCGGGCGTGCTGCCCGGCGAGATGCGCGCCCTGGAACTGGACGGCACGCGCGCGTGGTTCGCCGAGAAGGACGCCTTCGTGGCCGCCGAGTCCAGCGTCGAGTTCGGCATCGCCTTCCAGGGCGGTCGTACGGGCATGAGCGGTGGCGAGGGCTTCGTCCTGGAGAAGTTCACCGGGCGCGGCACGGTGATCATCGCCGGCGCGGGCAACTTCATCGACCTCAACCCGGCGGACTTCGGCGGCCGTATCGAGGTCGACACCGGCTGCGTCGTCGCCTTCGAGGAGGGCATCCAGTACGGCGTCCAGCGCGTCGGCGGCCTCAACCGGCAGGGCGTCATGAACGCGGTCTTCGGCGGCGAGGGCCTCTCCCTGGCCACCCTGGAGGGCAACGGCCGGGTGATCCTGCAGTCCCTCACCATCGAGAGCCTCGCCAACGCTCTGAAGAAGGCCCAGGGCGGCGACAAGCAGGGCCCGACCGGCGGACTGTTCTCGACGCACACGGGCTGAGGCGGCGGACGGCGGACCGATGAGTTGCGGGTGCCGGCGGGGTCCGAGCTGATGACAACAGACCCCGCCCCAGGAAGAAGGCACCCACCATGGGCAAGCTCGTCTCCACCGTCTTCGTCACTCTCGACGGCGTCCACCAGGCGCCCGGCGGCCCCGAGGAGGACCCCAGCGGCGGCTTCGACCAGGGCGGCTGGAGTTTTCCGTACGGCGACGACGACTTCGGCCGGTTCGTCACCGAGGTCTTCGACGGCGTGGGCGCCTTCCTGCTCGGCCGTCGTACGTACGAGATCTTCGCGTCCCACTGGCCGAAGGTGACCGACCCGGCCGACCCGATCGCGTCCAGGCTCAACGCACTGCCGAAGTACGTCGTCTCCGCCACGCTCCGGGCGCCGGACTGGTCCGGCACCACCGTGGTGAGCGGCGACCTCGCCAAGGAGGTCGCGGCGCTCAAGGAGCGCACGGACGGCGAACTCCAGGTCCACGGCAGCGCAGCCCTGGTCCGCTCCCTGCTGGACCTGCGGCTGATCGACACCCTGCACCTGCTGACCGTCCCGGTCGTCCTCGGCGCGGGCCGCCGCCTGTTCGCGGAGGGTGCGGTCCCCACCCGCTTCCGGCACACCGGAGGGCGGGTCACCGGCTCCGGTGTCTCCATCCAGTCGTACGACCTGCTGGGCACCCCCGAGTACGGGTCGTACGCACTCCCCGAAGACGCGTAGGGCCCGGAGAAAGCCCTGGCCGAAGATCGTCACCGCCGGTACGGTGATCGCGCCCTGTGCGAGCCGCCGACGTCTCCGCACCCCCTCGGAGACCGGGAGAAGCCGCCCCATGTCGTCGATCGCCGTACCGGGCGCCACGGTCGCGCCCCGCCGCGCCTGGCACACCGACCTGCCCGTCCTGCTCGTCGCGGTGGTCTGGGGCGCCAGCTATCTCGCCGCGAAGGACATCACCACCGCCCGCACGGTGCTTGCCGTGCTGGTGCTGCGGTTCGCGCTCGTGCTGCCCGTGCTGGGCGTCGCCGGACGGCGTTCCCTGCGTGCCCTGACGGGCGCCCAGTGGCGCGGTGCGGCCCTGCTGGGGCTGATCCTGAGCGGGATCTTCCTGCTGGAGACGTACGGGGTGGTGCACACCTCGGCGACGAACGCGGGCCTCATCATCAGCCTCACCATGATCTTCACCCCGCTCGCCGAGGCGGCGGTCACCCGCACCCGGCCCACGCCCTCCTTCCTCGGCGCGGCGGCCCTCTCGGTGCTCGGCGTGCTCCTGCTCACCCAGGGCGGCGGCTTCACCCGGCCCTCCCCCGGCGACCTGCTGATGCTGCTCGCCGCCCTCGCCCGCACCGTGCACGTCCTCGCGATGTCCCGGATCCGGTCGGTGCAGGGTGCCGACGCGCTGCCGCTGACCACCGTCCAACTCGGCACCGCGGTCGCCGTCTTCGCGGTGCTGTCGGCCGGCACCGGTCCGACCCCGTGGGCGACGGCGGCGGACTTCGGCGCGCGGGAGTGGGCCGGGCTGCTGTTCCTGTCCGCGCTGTGCACGCTGTTCGCGTTCTTCGTCCAGATGTGGGCCGTCCGCCGCACCTCCCCGTCCCGGGTCAGCCTGCTGCTCGGCACCGAGCCGCTGTGGGCCGCCGCTGCCGGCATCGCGCTCGGCGGGGAGCGGCTCGGCGTGCCGGGTCTCGCGGGCGGCGCACTGGTCCTTGTGGGGACCGCGTGGGGGCGCAGGGCGGCAGGTTAACTTCCTGAAAACTCATCGGACTTGACGGGAAAATCTTCAACTTTGTCGTTGACATGCCAACGTCTACGCGCGTCATCATGGAGGCATGAGATTCCCCCCACGAGCAACTCGCATCGGCGCTGCAGCCGCCCTCCTGTCCGCGCTCCTCGTCGGTGGCACCGTCTCCGCCACCACGGCGGACGCGGCTGCCGCCTCCGTCGGCAGCATCTGCTACAGCGACCTGCCGTCGCAGGCGCACGACACCCTGGACCTGATCGACCAGGGCGGTCCCTTCCCGTACTCGCAGGACGGCACCGTCTTCTCGAACCGTGAAGGCGTCCTGCCCAAGCAGTCGTCCGGCTACTACCACGAGTACACGGTGAAGACCCCCGGCTCCTCCACGCGCGGTGCCCGGCGCATCGTGACCGGTGAGGAGTCCCAGGAGGACTACTACACCGCGGACCACTACGCCACGTTCGACCTGGTCGACTTCGGCTGCTGAGCCGGACGGTCCGGTCCTGGACAACGGTGCGAACCGCCGGGGGTCCGGACGGTGTTCATCCGGGCTTCCGGTTCTCCGCGGCCGCGAACAGCGCGACGGCCAGGACCACGAGCGCCACGCTCGCGTAGACCTCGTGGCCGTTCAGAAAGCCGAGCCGTTGCACGAGACCCACATGCCAGTCGGTGAACTCGTGCACCAGGCCCAGCACGCCCTGCACCAGGGCGACGAATCCGAGTAGTTCCAGCAACTGTTTCACGGCACGACTCTCGCCCTGCGGCTTCCCCCCACGCATCGGCCGCAGGGCGAGTACCGTCCGCCGAAAGGCTGTGCTCCTGCCCGGCCCGACCGCCGAAAGTCCACAGGGGTGCGACTTTGGTCGACGTTCCCGCACACGGGGCGGTCGCGGCGGCCGAGCCTGCGTAGATTTGCCCACCGTGAGTGGTCATCAGCCGGCGCGAGCGCCGCACGATTTCGCGGGCCGCCGATGGCTGTTCCCGTCCGCCGTGGTCCATGAGCTGGACCCGGCCGCCGGGACCTCGGGCGCACGGCCGCGTCGCACGGCACGCGACTGGGTCGTCGACTTCTCCTGCTTCCTGCTGGCCGTGTTCCTCGGCCTGGCGGCCGCCGCCGCGCTCCCCAAGGAGCACGGCCTCCAGCACCCCGTCGCCGTCCTCGACCAGGCGCTGGGCGCCCTGGCCTGTGCGGCGCTCTGGCTGCGCCGCCGGTGGCCGGTCGGACTGGCCGTCGCGATGGTCCCGGTCGGATTCCTGTCCGACACCGCGGGCGGCGCGGCAATGGTCGTCCTGTTCACGCTCGCCGTGCACCGGCCCTTCCGGTACGTGGCCTGGATCGGCGGCATCGACCTCGCGCTGGTCCCGCTGTTCTACTGGCTGCGGCCCGACCCCGACCTGCCCTACGCCGGGGTCGTCGTCTTCACCGCCGTGCTGGCCGTCTCCGTCATCGGCTGGGGCATGTTCGTCCGCTCGAAGCGGCAGCTCATGCTCAGCCTGCGCGACCGGGCCCGGCGCGCGGAGACCGAGGCGCGGCTGCGCGCCGAGCAGGCGCAGCGGCTCGCCCGCGAGGCGATCGCCCGCGAGATGCACGACGTGCTCGCACACCGGCTCACCCTGCTCAGCGTGCACGCCGGTGCCCTGGAGTTCCGGCCGGACGCGCCCCGGGAGGAGGTCGTACGGGCCGCGGGGGTCATCCGGGAGAGCGCCCACGAGGCGCTGCAGGACCTGCGGGAGATCATCGGAGTGCTGCGGGCGGGAGACCCGGACGACACGGCCGACGGGGCCGGGGGCCGCCCGCAGCCGACGCTGGCCGCGCTGGAGTCTCTGGTCGCCGAGTCCCGCGAGGCGGGCATGAAGGTCGTCCTCGACCACCGTGTCACCGACCCGGCCGCCGTCCCCGCCTCGGTCGGCCGCACCGCCTACCGCATCGCCCAGGAGGCCCTGACCAACGCCCGCAAGCACGCCCCCGGCACCGAGGTCACCGTCCGGGTCCAGGGCGCCCCCGGGTCCGGCCTGACGATGGCGGTCCGCAACCCCGCCCCCGCATCCGAGGTCCCGCCGGTCCCCGGCTCCGGGCAGGGCCTGATCGGCCTGACCGAACGCGCCACCCTGGCCGGCGGCCGCCTGGAGCACGGGGCCACGGCGGACGGCGGGTTCGAGGTACGGGGGTGGCTGCCATGGGGCGGGAACTGAGGGATCACGCCGGTGACGCGGGTGCCCCCTCCCGTGGCCGACGGCCGCCCACCGCCCGGCGCGCACGTGATTACGTGACCCCATGACTGCGACTGCGATCAGACTCCTCCTCGTCGACGACGACCCTCTGGTGCGCGCCGGACTCGCACTGATGATGGGCGGGGCCGGGGACATCGAGATCGTCGGGGAGGCCGCCGACGGGGCCGAGGTCGAGGACGCGGTCCAGCGGACCCGGCCGGACGTCGTGCTCATGGACATCCGGATGCCCACGGTGGACGGCCTCACGGCCACCCAGCGGCTGCGGGCGCGGGCGGACGCGCCGGAGGTCGTGGTGCTCACCACCTTCCACGCCGACGAGCAGGTGCTGCACGCCCTGCGCGCGGGTGCCGCCGGGTTCGTGCTCAAGGACACCGCGCCCGCCGAGATCGTCGACGCGGTGCGCCGGGTCGTGGCCGGGGAGCCGGTGCTGTCGCCCGCCGTCACCCGCCAGTTGATGCGGCACGCGGCCGGTGGCGCCGCCGACTCCCGGCAGACCCGCGCGCGGGAGCGGCTCGCCCCGCTGGGCGACCGCGAGCGGGAGGTCGCCGTGGCCGTCGGCCGTGGCCTGGCCAATGCCCAGATCGCCGCCGACCTCTTCATGAGCGTGGCCACCGTCAAGACCCACGTCTCCCGCATCCTCGCCAAGCTGGACCTCAACAACCGGGTCCAGATCGCCCTGCTGGCCTATGACGCAGGACTTCTCGACGAGGACAGGCCTTAGACGGGCACTCGGCGCGAGCGCCGCGCGTTGTCCGGGTGACCGGGAGGCGCCCGGTGGCCTCGGGGGAGTCCGGAAGGGGAGCGATGGACAGGCAACAGGTGATCGATCTGGGGGAGTCCGCGGACGAGTTGCGTCGCGATCCGCATCCGGTCTACGCCCGCCTGCGCGAACAGGGCCCCGTGCACCGCGTTCGGCTGCCGGGAGCGGACGAGGACCAGGAAACCTGGCTGGTCGTCGGGTACGAAGAGGCGCGCGCGGCCCTCGCGGACCCCCGGCTGGCCAAGGACGGTGCCAAGATCGGCGCGACCTTCCTGGACGAGGAGATGATCGGCAAGCACCTCCTGGCCACCGACCCGCCTCAGCACACCCGCCTGCGCGGCCTCGTCACCCGCGCCTTCACGATGCGCCGGGTGCAGCAACTGCGCCCGCGGATCCAGCAGATCACCGACGACCTGCTGGACGAGATGCTGCCGCGCGGCCGCGCCGACCTCATCGACTCGCTCGCCTTCCCGCTGCCCATCACCGTCATCTGCGAACTCCTCGGCGTCCCCGACATGGACCGCGCGGAGTTCCGGAAGATGTCCACCGAGATGGTCGCACCGACCAGTTCGCAGACGGAGTACGACGCGGTCGTCCGCCTCGCCGAGTACCTCACCGAGCTGATCGAGGACAAGCGCAGCGCCACCCCCACCGACGACCTGCTCAGCGACCTGATCCGCACCACCGCCGAGGACGGCGACCGGCTCTCCCCGGAAGAACTGCGCGGCATGGCCTACCTGCTGCTCGTCGCCGGCCACGAGACCACGGTCAACCTCATCGGCAACGGCGTCCTGGCCCTGCTCACCCATCCCGGCCAACTCGCCGCCCTGCGGGCCGACATGAGCCTCCTGGACGGCGCCGTCGAGGAGACGCTGCGCTACGAGGGCCCGGTGCAGAGCGCCACGTTCCGGTACGCCGCGGAGCGCCTGGACATCGCGGGCACGGCGATCGAGCAGGGCGACCACGTGCTGATCGGCCTCACCGCCTCCGGGCGCGACGGCGACCGCTACGGCGACCCGCACCGGTTCGACATCCGCCGTGACACCCGCGGCCACCTCGCCTTCGGCCACGGCATCCACTACTGCGTGGGCGCGCCCCTGGCCCGCCTGGAGGGCCGTATAGCCCTCGGCACGCTTCTGGAGCGCGCCCCCGGACTCGCGCTCGACGGTGCGCCGGGCGAGTGGCTGCCGGGCCTGCTGATGAGAGGGGTGCGCAGCCTTCCGGTGCGCTGGTGACCGGCCGGCGGGGTCAGTCGTAGGCCTGCCGTCCCCGGTCCGGGATCTCCGCCAGCCGTACCAGGCGGCGCTCCCGCCGCGACACCTCGCAGGCCTCTGCGATCCGCAGGGCCTGGAGGGCCTCGCCGCCGTCGCAGGGGTTGGGCCGCTCCCCGCGCAGCACCTCGACGAAGGCACACAGC
Source organism: Streptomyces sp. NPDC005728 (assembly GCF_040630895.1). Classification (NCBI taxonomy): domain Bacteria; kingdom Bacillati; phylum Actinomycetota; class Actinomycetes; order Kitasatosporales; family Streptomycetaceae; genus Streptomyces; species Streptomyces sp. NPDC005728. The sequence goes on along the minus strand of NZ_JBEXYL010000001.1, from coordinate 222,992 downwards.
TCGGCCTCGTAGGCGGGCCCGAACCGATCGAGGAAACCGCTCCACGGCTTGTCGGCGGGCGGCGGCCCGGTCGGCTCGGTGGACGCGACGGGCGTACGGTCGTCGAGGCCGACGACGACCGTGTCGCGCTCCCCGGCCAGTTCCATGCGGACGTCGTAGCCCGCGCCGTTCAACCGGGTCGCCGTCGCCGTGGCCAGCGTGCCGTCGTCCAGCCTGAGCAGGGCCGCGCCGGTGTCGACGTCACCGGCCTCGCGGAACATCGGGGGCCCGGCGTCCGAGCCGGTGGCGTACACGTCGGCCACCTCACGGCCCGTCACCCAGCGCAGCACGTCGAAGTCGTGGATCAGCGTGTCCCGGAACAGCCCCCCGGACAGCGGCAGCCACTCCGGCGGGGGAGGGGACTGGTCGGCGGTGGTCGCCCGTACGGTGTGCAGCCGTCCGAGCCGGCCCGAGCGCACCGCTTCCCGGGCGCCCGCGTAGCCCGCGTCGAAGCGCCGCTGGAAGCCCATCTGCAGGACCGTGCCGGCCGCCTCCACCTCGGCGAGGGCCAGCAGCGTGCCCGGTACGTCGAGGGCGATCGGCTTCTCGCAGAAGACCGGCAGGCCCGAGCGCGCGGCGCGACCGATCAGTTCGGCATGGGCCGCCGTCGCCGTGGTGATCACCACCGCGTCCACGCCCCACCGGAAGATCTCGTCCACGCCCGGCGCCGCCGTCTCGCCCAGCCGGTGGGCCAGCTCCTGTGCCCGCGCCGGATCCGCGTCCGTGAGGATCAGCGATCCGACCTCACGGTGACGGCTCAGCGTGTTCGCATGGATGGTGCCGATGCGGCCCGTACCGATGACCCCGATGCGCATGGAAACAAAGTGAGGGCGGACCCCGCACGCTGTCAATGCAAATGTCCGGGCAATCGGACAATCTGACTACACAACTTCCCGTCAACCGGGCACGCGACTACGCTCGGCCCCGTGCCGAAACCAGATGTGGACCCGACCGTGTCGCTCGACCTCCGTGTGGACCGTAGCTCCCCGGTACCGCTGTACTTCCAGCTCTCCCAGCAGCTGGAGGCCGCCATCGAGCACGGCAGCCTCACACCCGGCAGCCTGCTGGGCAACGAGATCGAGCTGGCTGCGCGGCTCGGCCTGTCCCGGCCCACCGTCCGCCAGGCCATCCAGTCCCTCGTCGACAAGGGCCTGCTGGTCCGCCGCCGGGGCGTCGGCACCCAGGTCGTGCACAGCCAGGTCAAGCGCCCCCTGGAACTGAGCAGCCTCTACGACGACCTGGAGGCGGCCGGCCAGCGGCCCGCGACCAAGGTCCTGGTCAACACGGTCGTCCCCGCCTCCGCCGAGGTCGCCGCCGCGCTCGCGGTCGCCGAGGGCGGCGACGTCCACCGCATCGAGCGCCTGCGCCTCGCGCACGGCGAGCCGATGGCCTACCTGATCAACCATCTGCCGCCCGGCCTGCTCGACCTGGACACCGGCCAGCTGGAGGCCACCGGCCTGTACCGGCTGATGCGCTCCGCCGGGATCACCCTGCACAGCGCCCGCCAGTCCATCGGCGCCCGCGGCGCCACCGCCGCCGAGGCCGAGCGGCTCGCCGAGGCCGAGGGTGCCCCGCTGCTCACCATGCAGCGCACCACCTTCGACGACACCGGCCGCGCGGTCGAGTTCGGCGACCATACCTACCGCCCGACCCGCTACTCCTTCGAGTTCCAGCTGCTCGTACGCACCTGACCGGCCGCCCGGCTACGTCGCAATGTCCGGACAATGCGACCGGTAGGTGCTCCCCGGTCATGTCATGGGTGTTCCCTGTGTTCGATACTGGAGCGTTTGGGGCCGCTGAGGTGATCACCGGCCCCTTGCGTACGTACGGACACGGCAAGAAGGGCACGGCCTCGTGGCACGGTTTCGGACCTGGGTAGGCATAGCGCTGGCGGGGGCACTCTCCGTGACGTGCTTGTCATTGGCCGGCTGCAGCAGCACCGGCGGCAAACGGGCCGAGGACGCCCGCAAGGACGCCGCCGCCGAGGGCAGGGCGGCGGTGAACACCCCCCGCTGGACCTTCGCGATGATCACCCACTCCGGGGACGGCGACACCTTCTGGGACATCGTGCAGAGCGGCGCCAAGCAGGCCGCCGTCAAGGACAACATCGACTTCCTCTACTCGCACGACGGCGAGGCCCAGCAGCAGGCCCAGCTGGTGGACGCGGCGGTCGACAAGAAGGTCGACGGCATCATCGTCACCCTCGCCAAGCCCGACGCCCTCAAGGCCGCGGTGGCCCGCGCCGAGAAGGCCGGCATCCCGGTGATCACGGTGAACTCCGGCTCGGCCCGGTCCAAGGACTTCGGCGCCCTCACGCACATCGGCCAGGACGAGACCGTCGCCGGTGAGGCCGTCGGCGACGAGCTGAACGAGCGGGGCAGGAAGAAGGCCCTGTGCATCCTGCACGAGCAGGGCAACGTGGGCCACGAGCAGCGCTGCGACGGGGTCGCGAAGACCTTCCGCGGCACGGTGCAGAAGCTGTACGTCAACGGCACCAACATGCCCGACGTGCAGTCCGCGATCGAGGCCAGGCTCCAGGCCGACACGTCCGTCGACGCCGTCGTCACGCTCGGCGCCCCCTACGCCGACACCGCCGTCAAGGCGAAGTCCGACGCGGGCAGCAAGGCCGAGGTGGACACCTTCGACCTCAACGCCAAGGTCGCCGCCGAACTGAAGGACGGCACCCTCGGCTTCGCCGTGGACCAGCAGCCGTACCTGCAGGGCTACCAGGCCGTCGACCTGCTGTGGCTGTACAAGTACAACAGCGACGTACTCGGCGGCGGCAAGCCGGTCCTCACCGGCCCGCAGATCATCACCAAGGACCAGGCGGCCGCGCTCGCGGAGTACACCGAGCGGGGCACCCGATGAGCGCCACCCTGGAGAAGACGGCAGACGAAAGGATTCTGCAGACCTCTCCGGTGCGGAGGCTGCTCTCCCGCCCCGAGCTGGGATCGGTGGTCGGCGCGCTCGCCGTCTTCGCCGTCTTCGCCTTCGCGGCCGACGGCTTCCTGCGCGCCGCCAGCCTCAGCACGGTCCTGTACGCCTCCTCGACCATCGGCATCATGGCCGTACCCGTGGCCCTGCTGATGATCGGCGGCGAGTTCGACCTGTCGGCGGGCGTCCTCGTGACGTCGTCCGCGCTGATCTCCTCGATGTTCAGCTACCAGATGACGGCGAACACCTGGGTCGGCGTGGGCGTGTCCCTCCTGGTCACCCTTGCCATCGGTGCCTTCAACGGCTTCGTGCTCACCCGTACCGAGCTGCCCAGCTTCATCGTCACGCTGGGCTCCTTCCTGATGCTGACCGGCATGAACCTCGGCTTCACCAAGCTGATCGACGGCACGGTCTCCACCAAGACCGTCGCCGACATGGAGGGCTTCCGGAGCGCCCACGACGTCTTCGCCTCGACCCTCACCCTCGGCGGCGTCGACTTCAAGGTCACCATCCTGTGGTGGTTCGGCCTGGTCGCCCTCGCCTCCTGGATCCTGCTGCGCACCCGCGCCGGCAACTGGATCTTCGCGGTCGGCGGCAACCAGGACGCGGCCCGCGCCGTCGGTGTCCCGGTGGCCAAGACCAAGATCGGCCTCTACATGGGCGTGGCGTTCGGCGCCTGGATCTCCGGCCAGCACCTGCTCTTCTCCTTCGACGCCGTACAGTCCGGCGAGGGCGTCGGCAACGAGCTGATCTACATCATCGCGGCCGTCATCGGCGGCTGCCTGATCACCGGCGGCCACGGCAGCGCGATCGGCTCGGCGGTCGGCGCGCTCCTGTTCGGCATGACGAGCAAGGGCATCGTCTTCGCCGAGTGGAACCCCGACTGGTTCAAGTTCTTCCTCGGAGCGATGCTGCTCCTCGCGACCCTGCTCAACGCCTGGGTCCGCAAGCGTGCGGAGGCCACCAAGTGACACTCGTCGAGCTGGCCGACGTCAGCAAGCACTACGGCACCGTCCGCGCCCTCGAAGGCGTCTCCCTGGAGGTCCACCCCGGTGAGATCACCTGCGTCCTCGGTGACAACGGAGCCGGCAAGTCCACCCTGATCAAGATCGTCGCGGGCCTGCACCGGCACGACGGCGGCACCCTCAGCATCGAGGGGGAGGAGACGACCCTCTCCTCCCCGCGGGAGGCCCTCGACCGCGGTATCGCCACGGTCTACCAGGACCTGGCGGTGGTCCCCCTCATGCCCGTGTGGCGCAACTTCTTCCTGGGCTCCGAGCCCCGCAGGGGCAAGGGACCCTTCAAGCGCCTGGACATCGACTTCATGCGCGAGACGACCCGAGCCGAACTCCTCCGCATGGGCATCGACCTGCGCGACGTCGACCAGCCCATCGGCACCCTCTCGGGCGGCGAACGCCAGTGCGTGGCGATCGCCAGGGCGGTCCACTTCGGCGCCAAGGTGCTGGTCCTGGACGAGCCGACGGCGGCACTGGGCGTGAAGCAGTCCGGTGTGGTGCTGAAGTATGTGGCGGCGGCACGCGACAAGGGCCTGGGTGTTGTTCTGATCACCCATAACCCGCACCATGCGTACTTGGTCGGCGACAGGTTCGTACTGCTGCGCCGAGGCACGATGGTGGGCAATCACACACGGGACGAAATCACCCTGGACGAGCTGACCAAGCAGATGGCAGGCGGAGCCGACCTGGACGCTCTGGTCCACGAACTGCAACGGAGTTGAGGGGCGCGGGGCGGTGCCGATCTGCGGCGCCGCCGCGGGGCGCGACCGGCCGCGGACCGCCCGCACTCGGCAACGGACGCGCACCCCCTCCTCCTGCCCCACGCAGCACTCAGCGTGAGCGTGCGGCAGAATCGAGCCCGATGAGCACCTACCGCGACCTCACCGCCCCCATCGGCTCCCGCCGAGCCCCCGTGCTTCGTACGGTCGGTACAAGGGAACGCCGGTCACACCTGACCGCCCCCCGTGTCCCCACCGTCGGCATCGACATCGGCGGCACCAAGGTCATGGCGGGCGTGGTGGACGCGGACGGCAACATCCTGGAGAAGCTCCGCACGGAGACTCCGGACAAGTCCAAGAGCCCGAAGGTCGTCGAGGACACCATCGTCGAACTGGTACTGGACCTGTCCGACCGCCACGACGTGCACGCGGTCGGCATCGGTGCCGCCGGCTGGGTCGACGCCGACCGCAACCGCGTCCTGTTCGCGCCCCACCTGTCCTGGCGCAACGAGCCGCTGCGCGACCGCCTCGCCAGCCGCCTGTCCGTACCGGTCCTGGTGGACAACGACGCCAACACCGCCGCCTGGGCGGAGTGGCGCTTCGGCGCCGGCCGCGGTGAGGACCACCTGGTCATGATCACGCTCGGCACCGGCATCGGCGGCGCCATCCTGGAGGACGGCCAGGTCAAGCGCGGCAAGTTCGGCGTCGCGGGCGAGTTCGGCCATATGCAGGTCGTGCCCGGCGGCCACCGCTGCCCGTGCGGCAACCGCGGCTGCTGGGAGCAGTACAGCTCCGGCAACGCGCTGGTCCGCGAGGCCAAGGAGCTGGCCGTGGCGGACTCCCCGGTGGCCTACGGGATCATCGAGCACGTCAAGGGCAACATCGACGAGATCACCGGCCCGATGATCACCGAGCTGGCCCGCGAGGGCGACGCCATGTGCGTGGAACTGCTCCAGGACATCGGCCAGTGGCTCGGCGTCGGCATCGCCAACCTCGCCGCCGCCCTCGACCCCTCGTGCTTCGTCATCGGCGGCGGCGTCTCGGCCGCCGACGACCTGCTCATCGGCCCGGCCCGGGACGCCTTCAAGCGCCACCTCACCGGCCGCGGCTACCGCCCCGAGGCCCGCATCACCCGCGCCCAGCTTGGCCCCGAGGCCGGCATGGTGGGCGCCGCCGACCTGGCCCGGCTGGTCGCCCGCCGGTTCCGGCGCGCCAAGCGGCGCCGGGTGGAGCGGTACGAGCGTTACGAGCGGTACGCCCAGGCCCGCCGCGACCGGGACACCGCATGACCCCATCGCTGCCCCATCAGGCCGCGCCCCCGGACGGACCGGGCAGGCCGGCCGAGGACGCGCGTCACAAGGCCAGGCGCCGGGCGCTGACCCTGCTGATCATCGTGCTGCTCATCGGCGTCCCCGCCGGCTATCTGGTGATCTCCGCCAACCAGAGCCGCAACAGCGGCAAGGACAAGGAGGCGAAGTACTCGGCGACCGGCCTCACCGCCGGCATGCCGTCGAAGGTGCAGCGCCGCCTCTACCAGGTGGCGGTCCCGCACCCCGCCGACCACGTCGCGTACTACGAGACCAACAACTGGAAGACCAGCCGGCTGTATGTGCAGTTCCGCACCAACAGCGCCGGCCTGGACAGCTTCCTGGGGACCCTGGGCGTGCGCCGTGACGAGCTGAAGAAGGACGACATCACCATCGGCTCCCGCGACCAGAAGGTCTCCGGCTGGAACTTCACCGGCCCCGGCCCCTGGTCAGGTCTGACCCACCAGCAGAAGAACCCGGCGCCCACCCAGGACGTGGTCGTGAACACGTCCGACCCGAACTATCCGATGGTGTACGTCGTCTCCCGCACGGTCCCGTAGCAAGGGCCCCGGCCGGTCGCCGGAGCCGGTTGTCAGACCCCGCCCGTACAGTCGAAGGCGTCTGATCCGAGGCACGGGCGAGAGGTGGCAGGACGTATGAGCGAAGGCACGGCTGCCGTGGCCGAGCGCACGGGAGGTTCCCGGGATGCCCGCGACCCCGTTCCGGTGCGTCTCGCGTCGGTGTACCTGCCCGCGCCCCTGCCGCGCGAGGGCCGTATCGCCTTCTGGGACCCCGACGGAGGACCGCTGCCCGCCGCCGGCGACACCGACGAGCTGACCGTCGTACGCCGTCAGGGCGCGAGCGTGCGCCGCCGGCAGGTGCCCGCGCTGACGCTGTCGCTCGCCGAGGCCCTGCCGCTGCTGGTCCGGGCCCGCCGCGACCCGGCCGCGCACCCCGCCACGGCCTGCTGGGGCGCCGCCGCCCTGCACGCGCTGCGGCTGGTCGCCCGCGGCCGCCTGCTGCCCGGCCTGACCCCGAGCGGCCACGACGCCTGGCGGGCCGGCCCGCTGGAACCCGACGACATCGCCCACCTGCGTGCGGTGGCCGCGGCGCTGCCCCCGGAGGGCCACGCCGTGCCGCTGCCCGACCCCGGCCCGCTCCGGCTGCCCGAGCCCGAGGCCCTGATCCGCTCCTTCCTGGACGCGGTCGCCGACACCCTGCCCCGCACCCCGGCCGCCCCCCACACCGCCGGCCGTCCCTTCGCCGCCCGCGAGCCCCAGGCGCTGCCCGCCGCCCACGACTGGGCGGCGGAGGTCGCCGCCGGCATGGACGCGGGCGTACGGATCTCGCTGCGCCTCGACCTGTCCGCCTACGACGTCTTCGACGGCGGCGCCGTCGAGGGCGCCCGCGCCGCGGGAGCCGCGATCGTCCAGGTGCACAGCCTCGCCGACCCGACCCTGGTGGCCGACGCGGCGGCCCTGTGGGCGGGGGAGGCCGATGTGGCCCTCGGACCACGCGCGCGCGTGGACGCCGCCCTCGCCGTACGGCGCGCGGCCCGCGTGTGGCCGCCCCTGGACCGGCTGGCCGAGCAGGAGGTCCCCGACGTCCTCGCGCTCGGTGAGGAGGAGCTGGGCGAGCTGCTAGGGGTGGCGGCCGGCCGGCTCGCCGCCGCCGGAGTGGCGGTGCACTGGCCCCGTGACCTGGCCCGCGACCTCACCGCCGCCGCCGTGGTCCGGCCCGCGCCCGGCTCGGCCACCGACGGCACCGGGTTCTTCGAGAGCGAGGACCTGCTCCAGTTCCGCTGGCAGCTGGCGCTCGGCGGGGACCCGCTCAGCGAGGGTGAGATGGACATGCTCGCCGAGGCCCACCGGCCGGTGGTCCGGCTGCGGGACAGCTGGGTGCTGGTCGACCCGGCCCTGGTCCGCAAGGCCCGCAAACGCGAACTGGGCCTGCTCGACCCGGTCGACGCGCTGTCCGTCGCGCTCACCGGCACCGCCGAGGTCGACGGCGAGACCGTCGAGGCAGTCCCCGTCGGTGCGCTGGCCGCCCTGCGCGACCGCCTCACGGCAGGCCTGCGCCCGGCCGAGCCCCCCGCAGGCCTCGCCGCCACCCTCCGCGACTACCAGCTCCGCGGCCTTGCCTGGCTCGACGTGATGACCTCCCTCGGCCTCGGCGGCTGCCTCGCCGACGACATGGGCCTCGGCAAGACGATCACGCTCATCGCCCTGCACCTGAAGCGGGCCCGCAGCGAACCGACCCTCGTCGTCTGCCCCGCGTCCCTGCTGGGCAACTGGCAGCGGGAGATCAGCCGGTTCGCACCCGGCGTCCCCGTCCGCCGCTTCCACGGCCCCGACCGCACCCTGGACGGCCTGGCCTCGGGCTTCGTCCTCACCACGTACGGCACGATGCGCTCCACGGCCGCACAGCTCGCCGAGCAGCCCTGGGGGATGGTCGTCGCCGACGAGGCCCAGCACGTGAAGAACCCGTACTCCGCCACCGCCAAGGCGCTGCGCACCATCCCGGCCCCCGCGCGCGTGGCCCTCACCGGCACCCCGGTGGAGAACAACCTCTCCGAACTGTGGGCCCTGCTCGACTGGACGACGCCCGGGCTCCTCGGCCCCCTGAAGTCCTTCCGCGCCCGTCACGCGCGCGCGGTGGAGAACGGCGAGGACGAGGAGGCGGTGGAGCGCCTGGCCCGCCTGGTACGGCCGTTCCTGCTGCGCCGCAAGAAGTCCGACCCCGGCATCGTCCCCGAGCTGCCGCCCAAGACCGAGACGGACCACCCGGTGCCGCTCACCCGGGAACAGGCCGCGCTGTACGAGGCGGTGGTGCGCGAATCGATGCTGGCCATCGAGACCGCGGAGGGCATCGCCCGCCGGGGCCTGGTCCTGAAGCTGCTCGGCGCCCTGAAGCAGATCTGCGACCACCCGGCCCTGTACCTGAAGGAGGACACCCACGCAGACCGCCTGTCGGCCCGCTCCGGCAAACTCGCCCTCCTGGACGAGCTGTTGGACACCGTGCTCGCCGAGGACGGCTCGGCGCTCGTCTTCACGCAGTACGTCGGCATGGCTCGCCTCATCACCGCCCACCTGTCCGCCCGCGCGGTCCCCGTGGACCTGCTGCACGGCGGCACACCCGTGCCGGAGCGCGAGCGCATGGTCGACCGCTTCCAGAACGGTGAGACCCCCGTCCTGGTGCTCTCCCTCAAGGCCGCAGGCACCGGCCTGAACCTCACCCGCGCGGGCCACGTCGTCCACTTCGACCGGTGGTGGAACCCGGCCGTCGAGGAACAGGCCACCGACCGCGCCTACCGCATCGGCCAGACCCAGCCCGTCCAGGTCCACCGCCTGGTCACCGAGGGCACGGTCGAGGACCGCATCGCCGAGATGCTGGAGGCCAAGCGCGCCCTCGCCGACGCCATCCTCGGCTCCGGCGAGTCCGCCCTGACCGAACTGACGGACCGCGAGCTGTCCGACCTGGTCTCGCTGCGGAGGACCTCGTGACGACCGGCGACCAGCGGCCCGGCGACGCCGCCCGGCGGGCTCTGCGGACCGCACGCGAGCGGGCAGAGGCCGAGCGGGAGGCTGCCGCCGAGGGGCCGGCGCCCGAGTACGCGCCCGAGCGGGCCGACGCTGTGCGACCGAGGCCGGCGGACGCGGCGCGCGCAGCCCTCCGGTCGGCTGCGCCTGCCCGGCGGGACGAGGAAGGAACGACGGACGAGAGCGGTGACTTCGACGGTTCCGGTGGCCGGGGTGAGATCGGTGCTGGAGCGGTGTCCGGTGGCCGGGGTGGGTCCGGTGCT